>NZ_JBIVXJ010000020.1:0-119768 GCF_044769185.1 Pseudomonas sp. NPDC090592 | reverse complement strand
CTCCCACAGGCATGGCCACGTTGCAACAAATGTGGGAGCGGCGGTGCGGCGATCCGACTTGCCCCGCGAAGCGCCGCGCGGGCGGCGCTCGATCTAACAGACAATCAAACTTGTATGCCAGGCCCTTAGGGCAGCCCCCGAATCCCCGGCATACAAGCCAGATTGGCCTCCCCCGGCCAATGCGAGTAAAGTGCCGCTCCCGTTTCGCCTGAGGCAGCCCGCAGCATGAACCCTACATTCGATATCGCCATCGTCGGCGCCACCGGCAGCGTCGGTGAAACCCTGGTACAGGTGCTCGAAGAACTGGCGTTCCCGGTCGCCACCCTGCACCTGCTGGCCAGCATGGAGTCGGCCGGCAGCAGCGTGATGTTCGCCGGCAAGAAGCTCAAGGTGCGTGAAGTCGACAGCTTCGACTTCGCCCAGGTCAAGCTGGCCTTCTTCGCCACCGGCGCCGCTGTCAGCCGCAGCTTTGCCGGCAAGGCGCTGCAGGCCGGCTGCACGGTCATCGACCTGTCTGGCGGCCTGGACGACGCCCTGGCCCTGGTGCCGGAAGCCAACGCCGAGCGCCTGGCCGGCCTGGCGCTGCCGGCACGCATTGTCAGCCCATGCTCGGCCGCGGTCGCCCTGGCCGTCGCGCTGGCGCCGCTCAAGGGCCTGCTGGACATCGAGCGGGTGCAGGTAATGGCCGCGCTGGCGGTATCCGCGCAAGGCCGCGAAGCGGTCAGCGAGCTGGCCCGGCAAACCGCCGAGCTGCTCAACGCCCGGCCGCTGGAGCCGCGCTTCTTCGACCGCCAGGTGGCGTTCAACCTGCTGGCCCAGGTCGGTGCTGCCGACGAGCAGGGCCATACTGCCCTGGAGCGCCGCCTGGTCAGCGAGCTGCGCGTGCTGCTGGGCCTGCCTGAACTGAAGATTTCCGTGAGCTGCGTTCAAGTCCCGGTGTTTTTCGGCGATAGCTTCAGTGTGGCCGTGCAAAGCCGTCGCCCGGTCGACCTGGCAGCGGTCAACCAGGCCCTGGACGCAGCCGACAGCGTCGAGTTGGTGGAAAACGACGATTATCCGACCCCGGTTGGTGACGCAGTGGGCCAAGACGTGGTCTATGTTGGTCGTGTACGTCACGGTGTTGATGAAGATCAGCAGCTCAACCTTTGGCTGACCACTGACAACGTGCGCAAAGGCGCCGCGCTCAACGCCGTGCAAGTGGCACAATTGTTGATTAAACACATGCCGTAAAAGATACTGGCGAGCACTTTTGTCCTGCTCTGCTTGCAGGTTTCGGGACGATTCATACAAGGGAAGAGGTCATGCTTCGAATTCGCAAACTGGTTCTGGCCATGGCTGCAGCATCGGCGCTGTCGTCTGGCATGGCGAATGCGCTGGGCCTGGGGGAGCTGACCCTGAAGTCGGCACAGAATCAGCCGCTGGACGCCGAGATCGAATTGCTCGACGTGCGCGACCTCAAGGCCGCTGAAGTGGCGCCAAGCCTGGCGTCGCCGGAAGAGTTCAGCAAGGCCGGGGTGGCGTTTCCGACCTACCTCGAAGACCTGACCTTCACGCCGGTGATCAACCCCAACGGCAAGAGCGTGCTGCGGGTTACCTCCAGCCAGCCGCTGCCGGGGCCAGTGGTCAAGTTCCTGGTCCAGGTGATGTGGCCGCAGGGCCGCCTGCTGCGTGACTACAGCGTGCTGCTCGACCAGGCCAAGGCCCAGGGTGACAAGCCGGCGGCGGGCAATGTTGCGCCGGCGGTAACCGGTGCCAGCAACTACACCACCCAGCGTCGCGACACCCTGTGGCAAATTGCTGCGCGCAACACCCAGGGTGGCTCGATCCAGCAGACCATGATCGCAATCCAGGCGCTGAACCCGGACGCCTTCATCGGCAACAACATCAACCAGCTGAAGGTTGGCCAGGTGCTGCGCCTGCCCGACCAGCAGCAGATCCAGAACATCCCGCAGGCCGAGGCGAACAGCGAGGTGGCCGAACAGTATGCCGCCTGGCGTGAAGGCCGCCGGCTGGGCCCGCGTGCGCGCCAGCTCGACGCTACCCGCCGTGGCGCCGCCGAGGCGGCACCGGCACGTATTGCCCAGGGCGACAACCTGCGCCTGGTCAGCCCGGGCAGCCAGGCGGGTGCTGGCCAGGCCAAGGCGCTCAATGACAAGCTGGCCGTGGCGCAGGAAAGCCTGGATACCAGCCGCCGCGACAACGAAGAACTGAAAAGCCGCATGACCGACCTGCAGAGCCAGCTGGACAAGCTGCAGCGTCTGATCGACCTCAAGAATGACCAGCTGGCCCGTTTGCAAGCCCAGGGTGTGGCCGCCCCGGCTGCCGCTGCCGCTACGCCGGCCCAGCCAGCGGCGGCTGCCCAGCCAGCTGCCCAGCCAGCGGCCAAGCCTGCACCCGCTGCCGTCGACACCGCGCCCAAGCCGGTGCCGGCCGCCAAGCCTGCGCCAGCCGGCCAATCGCAAAGTGTTGTCGACCAGGTCATGGGCAACCCGCTGCTGCTTGGGCTGATTGCCGGCAGTGCATTCCTTGTGCTGCTGCTTCTGTTGCTGCTGCTGGCGCGCAAACGCAAGGCCCAGCAAGAAGCTGAAAAGCACCTGCGCATGGCGCGGGCGCTGGAAGAAGAGCAAGGCACAGGCTTTGACACCGATACCGAAAGCCTTGACGGCGTCGAAGTCTCGGAGCCGAGCGTGACCCTGTCGCCAGCCGTGGTCGCCGCTTCGGCTGCCGCTGCCGTCGCTGCCGAGAAAGTAGCGGAGCCAGCCGCCGAGGCGACGCCAGCGCCTGAGCCGCAAGCCGACCCGCATGCCGCGCTGCTGGCGGAAGTCGACCAATGCCTGGCCGAAGGGCGCCTGAACCGCGCTACCGATCTACTGGAACCCGCTGTGGCCGCTGCGCCGGAGCGTGATGACCTGCGCCTGAAGCTCATGGACGTGTACGCCCGCCAGGGTGATCAAAGCGCGTTCGCCGAGCAAGAGCGCAAACTGCCGGCCAGCGAACAGAACACCGCCGAAGTAGCAGGGCTGAAAGAGCGTTACCCTGCCATGCTCGGCCTGGCCGCTGCGGGCCTGGGTGCCGCCGCGCTGGCCGCCGAGATGGATGAGCAGTACGTGCAGGAGCTGCTGCACGACCAGCCCGAGGCGCCCGTGGTTGCCGACGTGGTCCCTGAGCAAGTGCCTGAATTCGAGGCGCAGGTGGAGCCAGAGGTTGTCGGGCAAGTGGAGCCTGAGGCCATGTTCGAGCCTGAAGCGGACCTGGAAGCCTTCGACGACGTGCCCACGCTCGATGTATCGGGCCTGGAAGAACACGGCCTCGATGAACAGGACCTGGACAGTGCCTTCGACTTGAGCCTGGGTGAAGACCTGCCCGAGGAAGACCCGCTGGAGGCGCCGCTGCTGGACGCGTCAGTGGTGCAGGAGCCTGTGCCTGACGAATTGGTGATTGCCGAGCCTGTGCTGGATGAGCCTGCATTTGAAGAGGCTCAGCCAGAAGAACAGCCGTTTGCCGTGGATGCCGAACTGCAAGCCGACGCCGACGCCGATTTCGAGTCCATGCTGGCCCAGGCCGAAGTGCAGCCGGCTGTCGACCTGTCCGATTTCGACCTTGATGTCAGTGAGCCCGTTGCCCCTGCCGCCCCGGATGCTGTGCAAGAGGCCCCGGTGGATATAGCTGCCGAGCTGGATGCTTTCGACAGCGAGCCGGCGTTCGAGCCGGTCTCCGATTTCGACATGCCGTCGGACTTTGACCTGTCGTTGTCGCTGGAAGACGATTCGCCGGCAGCCAAGCGCTTTGCTTCGGAGCTGGACGACGTCAACGCCGAGCTGGACAAGTTGTCGCAAAGCCTGGAGTCGCCTTCGCTAGAGCCGCACTTCACCAGCGAAGACGCCGTTGCACAGCCGGAGCCTGAGCCGCTGGACGACCTGGACTTCGACTTCTTCTCCGGCAGTGACGAGGTGGCCACCAAGCTCGACCTGGCACGTGCCTACATCGACATGGGCGACAACCAGGGGGCGCGCGACATCCTGGATGAAGTGGTCAAGGACGGCGACGACGGCCAGCGCCAGGAAGCCGAGGACATGCTCTCCCGGCTGGTATGATGCAAGCAGGGCCGGCCTCTTCGCGGGCTCGCCCGCTCCCACAGGTTACTCACGAGGTCGCAAATGTGTGGTGATCCTGTGGGTGCGGGCAAGCCCGCGAAGAGGCCCGCAAATGCACTGCATATTCAGCGGCAGCCCTACAAGGCTGCCGTTGTCGTTATAATCCCCGCCACTCCGCACACCCCACAGGTTTCAAACGCTTGGACATCATCGACACCGCCACCACCGAATCCGCTGCCGAAGGCTATTCCCGTATCGCCCTGGGCGTGGAGTACAAAGGTGCCCGCTACCGCGGCTGGCAGCGCCAGGCCAGTGGCGTGCCCAGTGTCCAGCAGGCGCTGGAACAGGCGCTGTCAAAGGTCGCCAACGAGCCGGTTTCGGTGATCTGCGCCGGGCGCACCGATGCCGGTGTGCACGGCTGCGGCCAGGTCGTGCACTTCGACACCCGCGCCGTGCGTGACGAGCGCGCCTGGACCATGGGCACCAACTTCAACCTGCCGCACGACATCAGTGTGGTGTGGTCGCGGCCGATGCCAGCCGACTTCCACGCCCGCTTCAAGGCGTGTGCGCGGCGTTACCGCTACGTCATCTACAACGACCCGATCCGCCCGGCGCACCTGGCCGAGGAAGTGACCTGGAACCACCGCCCGCTGGATGTCGAGCGCATGGCCGAGGCTGCACAGTTCCTGCTAGGCACCCACGACTTCAGTGCGTTCCGTGCCAGCCAGTGCCAGGCCAAGTCGCCGGTCAAGCACATCTACCACCTGCGCGTTACCCGCCATGGCCAGATGATCGTGCTGGACGTGCGCGCCACCGCCTTCCTGCACCACATGGTGCGCAACATCGCCGGTGTGCTGATGGCCATTGGCGCCGGTGAACGTCCCGTTACCTGGGCGCGTGAGGTGCTGGAAGGGCGCGACCGCCGCGAAGCCGGTGTCACCGCCCATCCGTACGGGCTTTACCTGGTAAAGGTGGAGTATCCCGAGGAATATGCGCTGCCCCAGCGTTACATCGGCCCACACTTTTTGACCGGCTACGAGGCGTTGGCAGACTGACGGGCGAAAAGCCATTTGCTAACATCCGGCCTTTCACCGTAACAACCAGGGTTCGCTGTCCATGAGCAATGTTCGCAGCAAGATCTGTGGGATTACCCGCATCGAAGACGCACTGGCCGCTGCCGAAGCGGGTGCCGATGCCATCGGCTTTGTCTTCTATGCCAAAAGCCCGAGGGCAGTGGACGTGCGCCAGGCGCGGGCGATCATTGCCGAGCTGCCACCGTTCGTGACCACGGTCGGGCTGTTCGTCAACGCCTCCCGCTGCGAGCTGAACGAGATCCTCGAAGTGGTTCCACTGGACCTGCTACAGTTCCACGGCGACGAAACCCCGCTGGACTGCGAGGGCTACCACCGCCCCTGGATCAAGGCCCTGCGTGTGCGCCCGGGCGATGACCTGGAGGCGGCCTGCCAGCTGTATGCAGGTGCCCGCGGCATACTGCTGGATACCTACGTGGCGGGCGTGCCTGGGGGAACCGGTGAGGCGTTCGACTGGTCACTGGTGCCGGCACACCTGAGCAAACCGATCATTCTGGCGGGTGGGCTTTCGGCCGATAACGTCGGCCAGGCCATTGCCCAGGTACGGCCTTATGCGGTGGATGTGAGCGGTGGCGTCGAGCAGGCCAAGGGCATCAAGGATGCGGCGAAGATCGAAGCGTTCATGCGGGCGGTGAAACAGGCGTGATGGCAGATGTGACGGCTGGCTGCGCGCCATCGTCCATAGCTTTCGCAGCCCTGCGGGGTGGCCGCCTGCACCGGTGGCGGCAGTACAACACATTAGCGGTGGAGCGATGCGCTGGAAGCCCCGGCGGCCGGTCCATCATGGTTTTATAAAAGATTTTGAGCTCAAGGGCAGGGCAGGGCCGGCGACACCGGCCCCCGCCTGCCAATACTGGAGAAAGAAAGCATGAGCAACTGGTTAGTCGACAAACTGATCCCTTCGATCATGCGTTCCGAGGTGAAGAAGAGCTCGGTGCCTGAAGGCCTGTGGCACAAGTGCCCGGCTTGCGAGGCCGTGCTGTATCGTCCGGAGCTGGAAAAGACCCTGGATGTCTGCCCCAAGTGCAACCACCACATGCGCATCGGCGCACGTGCGCGTATCGACATCTTCCTTGACGCCGAAGGCCGTGCCGAACTGGGCGCCGAGCTGGAGCCGGTCGACCGCCTGAAGTTCCGCGACGGCAAGAAGTACAAGGACCGCCTGGTCGGCGCGCAGAAGCAGACCGGCGAAAAAGACGCCCTGATTTCCATGAGCGGCACCCTGATGGGCATGCCGATCGTGGTCAGCGCCTTCGAGTTCTCGTTCATGGGCGGCTCCATGGGCGCCATCGTCGGCGAGCGCTTCGTGCGCGCGGCCAACTACGCCCTGGAAAACCGCTGCCCGATGGTCTGCTTCTCCGCCTCGGGCGGTGCGCGCATGCAGGAAGCGCTGATCTCGCTGATGCAGATGGCCAAGACCTCGGCCGTGCTGGCGCGCCTGCGTGAAGAAGGCATTCCGTTCATCTCGGTGCTCACCGACCCTGTGTACGGTGGCGTTTCCGCCAGCCTGGCGATGCTCGGCGACGTGATCGTCGGTGAGCCGAAAGCCCTGATCGGCTTCGCCGGCCCACGCGTGATCGAGCAGACCGTCCGCGAGAAGCTGCCAGAAGGCTTCCAGCGCAGCGAGTTCCTGCTGGAGCACGGTGCTATCGACCTGATCATCTCCCGTGGCGATCTGCGCCCACGTCTGGCCCGCCTGCTGGCGCAGATGACCGGCCAGGAAACGCCGGAGCAAGCACGTGAGGCGGCAGCTGTCGCGTGATGAAACAACGATCCCTGGGCGAATGGCTCGCCTACCTCGAGCAGTTGCACCCCTCGGCCATCGACATGGGCCTGGAGCGGTCGCAGAAGGTGCTTGCCCGGCTGGCGCTGGGCAAGCTGGCGCCACGCGTGGTGACGGTAACCGGCACCAATGGCAAGGGGTCGACCTGCGCCTTCGTGGCCTCGCTGCTACGTGCCCAGGGGCTCAAGGTCGGCGTGTACAGCTCGCCGCACCTGTTGCGTTACAACGAGCGGGTGCTGATCGATGGCCAGGAGGCCAGCGATGAGCGCCTGTGCGAAGCCTTCACCGCCGTCGAGGCGGCGCGGGGCGAGATTTCCCTGACCTACTTCGAGATGGGTACGCTGGCCGCGTTCTGGTTGTTCTACCAGTCGCAGCTGGATGCCGTGGTGCTGGAAGTGGGCCTTGGTGGCCGTCTGGACACCGTGAACGTGGTGGATGCCGACCTGGCCCTGGTGACCAGCATCGGCGTCGACCATGTCGATTACCTGGGCGATACCCGTGAGTTGGTGGCGTTCGAGAAGGCCGGCATCTTCCGTCAGGGCAAGCCGGCCCTGTGCGGCGACCTGGATCCGCCACAGCCGTTGCTGGACAAGGCCGCCGAACTGGCTGCGCCGCTGTTCCTGCGTGGTCGTGATTTCGACCTGGCCATTACCGATGGCGCCTGGAGCTGGCGGGGTACTGCGGCAGATGGCGCGCAGGTAGCGCTGCGTGACTTGCCATTGCTCGACCTGCCCATGGAGAACGCCGCGCTGGCCCTGCAGGCTTACCTGCTGATGGGCCTGCCCTGGGATGCCGCGCAGGTGCGCCAGGCGCTGCTGGCTACCCGTATCACCGGCCGGCTCGATCGTCGTGTGTTGCACTGGCAGGGCAAGCCGGTAGAGCTGCTGCTGGACGTGGGGCACAACCCCCATGCAGCGGAGTATCTGGCCCGTCGCTTGGCGGCGCGCCCGCTCAAGGGGCGCCGTC
Organism: Pseudomonas sp. NPDC090592; assembly: GCF_044769185.1. Taxonomy (NCBI): domain Bacteria; kingdom Pseudomonadati; phylum Pseudomonadota; class Gammaproteobacteria; order Pseudomonadales; family Pseudomonadaceae; genus Pseudomonas; species Pseudomonas sp. NPDC090592. The sequence continues at coordinate 111,834 of NZ_JBIVXJ010000020.1, read as the reverse complement.
TGGCAGTGTTTGGCCTGCTTGCCGACAAGGATCTGGACGGCGTTGTCGCGCCGCTGAAGGGCCTGGTCGATGACTGGGCCGTAACGCCGCTGGATACGCCACGTAGCCGCCCGGCTGCGGAGTTGGCAACGGCCTTGACGAACCTCGGCGCCGCGGTGAAGTCTTATGCCAGCGTCGGCGCAGCCCTTGAAGGGCAATGCGCGCAGGCGACGGCGGATGACCAGGTCCTGCTGTTCGGTTCGTTTTTCTGTGTTGCCCAGGCGCTGGAATGGCTGGAGCGGCACGCCCAGGAGGGTGGAATAGATGGCAGTGCTGGATAAAGGGATGAAACAGCGCATGGTCGGTGCGCTGGTGCTGGTGGCGCTGGCGGTGATTTTCCTGCCCATGCTGTTCACTCGCGAGGACGAGATGCGCCAGGTGCACGTCGAAGCCCCGCAGGCGCCGGCCATGCCCAGCCTGCCGGAAGTGAAAGTGGAGCCGGTTGCCGTACCGGAGCCGCAGGCCATTCCGGAAGAGCCGCAGCAAGCACCCGTGGTGGTTGACGAGTCCACGGCGCCGGCCAGTACCCCAAGCCAGCCGATCACCCCATCTCCGCAGACCCAGGCGCAGGTGCAGCCGGCCAAGCCGCAGGCGCCTGCACCCGCTCCAGCACCCAAGGTCGAGGCCAAGGTTGCTGCCACGCCAGCGCCGGCTGCGCCGTCGAAGATCGACGTCAATGGCCTGCCGGTCAGCTGGTCGATCCAGTTGGCCAGCCTGTCCAACCGGGCCGGTGCCGAGAAGCTGCAGCAAACCTTGCGTAGCCAGGGCTACAACGCCTATATCCGTTCGGCAGGCGGGATGAACCGGGTGTATGTAGGGCCATTGATCGAGCGGGCCGAGGCCGAGCGCGTGCGCGACGCGGTAAACCGCCAGAACAGCCTCAAGGGCTTTGTGGTGCGATTCCAGCCCGAGCGCAGCTAATTCAGGCTTGCGGCTTCTGCGCGATTGTGGGGGCGGGCGCGTCGAGGCGTCGAACCGCCGCGAAGAATCCAACGCGGTGCATGGCACCGGCTGCGCCGGTGTTCGCGGGCAAGCCCGCTCCCACAGGGATCGCGTCAGCTTTTAGATTTTGAGCAAGACAGTTGCCCTCACACCCAGATGGGGCTAATCGTCTGACATTCCGCTTACTCCCAGCCCGCCGCTCTGGTAAAATGCGCCGCCTCAAACGTCTGCAGGCAGCACCGTGGCATTTACCTTGGTTGATTGGGCGATCATCGCGATCATCGCCGTCTCCACACTGATCAGTCTCAAGCGCGGCTTCGTCAAGGAAGCCTTGTCCTTGCTCATCTGGATCATTGCCGGTGCGGTTGCCTGGATGTTCGGCGGTTCGCTCTCGGTGTATCTTGAAAGCTATATCCAGACGCCATCGATGCGCGTCATCGCGGGCTGCGCCATTCTTTTCGTCGCCACCTTGCTGGTGGGGGCCATGGTCAATTTCCTGGTCGGTGAGCTGATCCGGGTGACCGGGCTGTCCGGCACCGATCGTTTCCTGGGCATGGCCTTTGGTGCCGCGCGCGGGGCCTTGCTGGTAGTGGTGGCCATAGGCCTGATCAGCCTGGGGCCGGTTCAACAAGACACCTGGTGGCAGGAATCACGCCTGATACCACAATTTCTCCTGGTCGCCGACTGGTCGAAAAACCTGATTCTGGGTTTCACCGGCCAGTGGTCGCCCGGTGGGCTGATCAGCGCTCCGGCTGATCTGCCGTTCAAGGAACAGTTGCTCGGGCCGGCAAAGCCCTGAGCGCTATTCACTCAAGTTTCGTCAAAGTAGGGGTTGCGTCGCATGTGTGGCATCGTCGGTATCGTCGGTAAGTCGAACGTCAATCAGGCGCTGTATGACGCGCTTACGGTCCTCCAGCACCGCGGCCAGGACGCTGCCGGTATCGTGACCAGCCATGACGGCCGGTTGTTCCTGCGCAAGGATAATGGCCTGGTGCGCGACGTGTTCCAGCAGCGCCACATGCAGCGCCTGGTAGGCAGCATCGGCATCGGCCACGTGCGCTACCCGACTGCGGGCAGCTCGACCTCGGCCGAGGCCCAGCCGTTCTACGTCAACTCGCCATACGGCATCACCCTGGCGCACAACGGCAACCTGACCAACGTCGAGCAGCTGGCCAAAGAGATCTACGAGTCTGACCTGCGCCACGTCAACACCAACTCCGACTCGGAGGTGCTGCTGAACGTGTTCGCCCATGAGCTGGCGGTGCGTGGCAAGCTGCAGCCCACTGAAGAAGACGTGTTTGCTGCCGTTTCCCACGTACACAGCCGTTGTGTCGGCGGTTACGCCGTGGTGGCAATGATCACCGGCTACGGCATTGTCGGTTTCCGCGACCCCCATGGCATCCGCCCGGTGGTGTTCGGCCAGCGTCACACCGACGAAGGCGTGGAATACATGATCGCGTCGGAAAGCGTGGCGCTGGACGTACTCGGCTTCACCCTGATCCGCGACCTGGCACCGGGCGAAGCGGTGTACATCACCGAAGGCGGCCAGTTGTTCACCAAGCAGTGCGCCGAAGCGCCGAACCTGCAACCGTGCATCTTCGAGCACGTGTACCTGGCCCGCCCGGACTCCATCATCGACGGTATTTCGGTGTACAAGGCCCGTCTGCGCATGGGTGAGAAACTGGCCGACAAGATCATGCGTGAGCGCCCTGAGCATGATATCGACGTGGTCATCCCGATTCCGGACACCAGCCGCACGGCTGCGCTGGAGCTGGCCAACCGCCTGGGCGTCAAGTTCCGCGAAGGTTTCGTCAAGAACCGTTACATCGGCCGTACCTTCATCATGCCCGGCCAGGCTGCGCGCAAGAAGTCGGTACGCCAGAAACTCAACGCCATCGAGCTGGAGTTCCGCGGCAAGAACGTGATGCTGGTGGACGACTCGATCGTGCGCGGCACTACCTGCAAGCAGATCATCCAGATGGCCCGCGAAGCCGGTGCGAAGAATGTCTACTTCTGCTCCGCAGCCCCTGCGGTGCGCTACCCCAACGTCTACGGCATCGACATGCCGAGTGTTCACGAGCTGATCGCCCACAACCGTACCACCGAACAAGTGGCCGAGTTGATTGGCGCCGACTGGCTGGTCTACCAGGACCTGCCTGACCTGATCGATTCGGTCGGTGGCGGCAAGATCAAGATCGATCACTTCGATTGCGCGGTATTCAACGGTGAGTACGTCACCGGCGATATCGACGCGGCCTACCTCGATCGCATCGAGCAGGCCCGTAATGACCTGGCCAAGGTCAAGAACCAGGCCGTCAGCGCGATCATCGACCTCTACAACAACTGATTCAGGGAGCGACGGCATGACGGATCAATGGGATGCCGGGCGACTGGACAGCGACCTCGAGGGTGTCGGTTTCGACACCCTGGCGGTGCGCGCCGGTCAACACCGTACACCCGAGGGCGAGCACAGCGAAGCGCTGTTCCTGACCTCCAGCTACGTGTTCCGCACGGCGGCCGATGCCGCTGCGCGCTTTGCCGGTGAAACGCCGGGCAACGTCTACTCGCGCTACACCAACCCGTCGGTACGTGCCTTCGAGGAGCGCCTGGCGGCAATGGAAGGCGCCGAGCAGGCCGTGGGTACGTCCACCGGCATGGCGGCGATCCTGGCCGTGGTGATGTCGCTGTGCAGCGCCGGTGACCATGTGCTGGTGTCGCAGAGCGTATTCGGCTCAACCATCAGCCTGTTCGAGAAGTATTTCAAGCGCTTTGGCGTGCAGGTGGACTACGTGCCACTGGTCGACCTCGGCGGCTGGGAAAAGGCCATCAAGGCCAACACCAAGCTGCTGATCGTCGAATCGCCGTCCAACCCGCTGGCCGAGTTGGTCGACATCACCGCGCTCAGCGAAATCGCCCATGCCCATGGCGCCATGCTGGTGGTGGACAACTGCTTCAGCACCCCGGCGCTGCAGCAGCCGCTGAAGCTGGGCGCCGACATCGTGTTCCACTCGGCCACCAAGTTCATCGACGGCCAGGGCCGTTGCATGGGTGGTGTGGTTGCCGGCCGTGCCGAACAGATGAAAGAAGTGGTGGGCTTCCTGCGTACCGCAGGCCCGACGCTCAGCCCGTTCAACGCCTGGATCTTCACCAAGGGCTTGGAAACCTTGCGCCTGCGCATGCGTGCGCACTGCGAAAGCGCCCAAGCCCTGGCTGAATGGCTGGAGCAGCAGGACGGCGTGGAAAAGGTGCATTACGCAGGCCTCCCTAGCCACCCGCAGCACGAACTGGCCAAGCGCCAGATGAGTGGTTTTGGCGCGGTGGTCAGCTTTGAGGTCAAGGGCGGCAAAGCGGGTGCCTGGCGCTTCATCGACGCCACCCGGGTGATTTCCATTACCACCAACCTGGGTGACAGCAAAACCACCATCGCCCACCCGGCTACCACCTCCCACGGCCGTCTGTCGCCGCAGGAGCGTGAAGCCGCCGGCATCCGCGACAGCCTGATCCGCGTTGCCGTGGGCCTGGAAGACGTGGCTGACCTGCAGGCAGACCTGGCACGCGGGCTGGCTGCATTGTGATCGAGATCAGCCGCGGTACGCCCGGCCTCAATGGCCGGGTCGCCCTGGTAACCGGTGCTGCGCGCGGCATCGGCCTGGGGATTGCCGCCTGGCTGATCTGCGAAGGCTGGCAGGTGGTGCTGAGTGATCTTGATCGCCAGCGTGGTGCCAAGGTGGCCAAGGCCCTGGGTGACAATGCCTGGTTCATCACCATGGATGTTGCCGACGAGGCCCAGGTCAGTGCAGGGGTGTCTGAGGTGCTGGGGCAGTTTGGCCGGCTGGACGCGCTGGTGTGCAATGCGGCGATTGCCAACCCGCACAACCAGACGCTGGAAAGCCTGAGCCTGGCGCAATGGAACCGGGTACTGGCGGTCAACCTCAATGGCCCGATGTTGCTGGCCAAGCATTGTGCGCCGTACCTGCGTGCGCACAACGGGGCGATCGTCAACCTCACTTCGACCCGGGCGCGGCAGTCCGAGCCCGATACCGAGGCCTATGCGGCGAGCAAGGGTGGCCTGGTGGCCTTGACCCATGCCCTGGCCATGAGCCTGGGGCCGGAGATTCGCGTCAATGCGGTGAGCCCGGGCTGGATCGATGCCCGTGACCCGTCGCAACGCCGTGCCGAGCCGCTGACCGAGGCCGACCATGCCCAGCACCCGACGGGCAGGGTAGGGACGGTGGAGGATGTGGCGGCCATGGTGGCTTGGCTGCTGTCACGCCAGGCGGCGTTCGTTACCGGCCAGGAATTCGTGGTTGATGGCGGCATGACCCGCAAGATGATCTACACCTGAGCATTTTGTATTGCCTGTGCTGGCCCTTTCGCGGGCAAGCCCGCTCCCACAGGTACTGCATGGTTCTCAAGACTTGCAAAGTATCTGTGGGAGCGGGCTTGCCCGCGAAGAGGCCGGCACAGGCACCACAGAACTTTCGCCTTTTTTGAAAAAAATTCAATGGGGCTATTGACTTAGCTTCGCCACCTGCGTAAATTTCGCGGCCTCAGCGAAGCAAACGCAACAAGCAACATCGCGAGGGTGATTAGCTCAGCCGGGAGAGCATCTGCCTTACAAGCAGAGGGTCGGCGGTTCGATCCCGTCATCACCCACCACTTCCTGAGATGTTCCTGTAGCATCGGGTTTCGCAAGAAGCCGATAGCCAGAGAGGAACGCACTGCGCAGCGGTAGTTCAGTCGGTTAGAATACCGGCCTGTCACGCCGGGGGTCGCGGGTTCGAGTCCCGTCCGCTGCGCCATTTTTCAGTAACAGATGGGTGCCTTGCACCGGTCTGAGCCACAAGGTAAAGCACCTTGGGCTGATCCCAGTTTCAATCGGGCGCAAGCCTGAACGATACGCAGCGGTAGTTCAGTCGGTTAGAATACCGGCCTGTCACGCCGGGGGTCGCGGGTTCGAGTCCCGTCCGCTGCGCCATCTTCGCCTCAAGGCCCCTAGAACACCTTGAAGCAAACACAAGAGAAGCGATCACGTCATCGCTTTTTTTGTGCCTGCCCTCAGGCGAATTCGCCGGAAGGGTAGACCCAGGTTTCAATCGGGCGCAAGCCTGAATGATACGCAGCGGTAGTTCAGTCGGTTAGAATACCGGCCTGTCACGCCGGGGGTCGCGGGTTCGAGTCCCGTCCGCTGCGCCATCTTCGCCTCAAGGCCCCTTGAACGCCTTGAAGTACAAAAAAAGCGACCTTCGGGTCGCTTTTTTTGTTTCTACGGCTGAAGATTCCCGGCCTTTACCCAGATTTACACCAACCTGACAGGTTCTTCACCGACCAGTGGTTCCTGTGCCTGCCTGCTGTGTTGCACAATAGGCACCTTCTCGACTTACCCGGAATTCGCAATGACCAGATCTTCCGTCTTTGGTGCGCTCGGGCTGGCCCTGGTGCTGGCGGGCGTGACCGGTTGTTCTTCGAAAAAAACCGCCGTGTACGAACACGAGAACTTCGATGACTCGGGCACCTTCTCACGCAGCTTCCCGGTGAGCGATGCCGGCTCTTGCGAAGCGGCCCGGCGTGCCTTGCTCAGCCAGGGCTACATCATCACCAGCAGCGGTGCCAACCAGGTGGTGGGCAACAAGAGCTTCCAGCAGAACAGCGAGAACCACCTGCAGATCAGCTTCAACGTCACCTGCGCGCCGGATGTGAGCGACGAGCAGCGTTCGACCATGTTTGCCAACGCCCTGCAGGACCGGTATGCGCTGAAAAAGTCCAACACCTCCGCCAGCCTGGGCGTGGGGGTGCTGGGTTCGGTGTCCATGCCGATTGGTTCCAGTGACGACTCGATGGTCAAGGTAGCCAGTGAAACGGTAACAGCGGCGCAGTTCTATGACCGCTATTTCGCCCTTGTGGAAAGTTACCTGCCCAAGCCGAAAAAGGTGGCCAAGGCCAAGGTCGAGGCGCCCAAGGTGGAAAAACCGGCAGTTGACCTTGGGCTGCCGGAGCAGGCTGCGGCGAACCCGGTGGCGCCGGCGCCGGCGGTTGAAACTGCGCCTGCACCTGCGGCCGCTGCCCCGGTCAGTGAGGCGGCAGCGGCGCCGGTGGTGAATGACAGCCAGGGCTCGCAGCCGGTGGCGCCACCGGTGGAGGCCGCGCCGATCCAGGTGCAGCAGGATGCGCAGCCGGCCGAGGCTGCTTCCCCCGCTCTTTGATGATCGCCGGTACTGGCCTCTTCGCGGGCTTGCCCGCTCCCACAGGTAATGCTGCAGACCCTGTGGGAGCGGGCAAGCCCGCGAAGAGGCCGGCATCGGCTGAACACATCCCTTGTAACAGACGCCCGGCAATAACTTCCTGAACACCTGCTACGTTTACCACTCATAAGCTTGTCATCATTCCTTCATGCCACCTGCTTAGCTTGAAGGCGACACCTACGAAGACAAAATGAGAAAGAGGACACAGGGCATGGACGAATATCAGGAAGAACTACTCGAAACCCAGGCTTACGAGCTGGACACCCCGGAACCGGCTGACGACGCTACCGAGCTCTAACCCGCCCGCCGCTGGCTGCGGCGGAACTCCCCCGGCGTAAGGCCCGTCCAGCGCTTGAACGCGCGCTGGAAGGCCTCTGCCGATGCAAACCCCAATAGATAGGCAATCTCGCCAAAGGCCAGCTCCGTATCGCGGATATAGGTCTCGGCCAGGTCGCGCCGTGTTTCGTTGAGCAAGTCGCGAAAGCGCGTGCCTTCCTCGGCCAGCTTGCGGCGCAGTGTCCAGGTGGGCAATTGCAGGTGCAATGCCACTTCTTCCAGGTCCGGTTCCTGGCCGCCATTGAGCAGCGGGCCCAGCAGGTGAGTGATGCGCTCACCCAGGCTGCGCACCCGTGTACGTTGCAGCATCTCGGCTTCGCACAGTTGCAACAGATGCTGCCAGGTGCTCGGGCAATGCCTGGGGTTGGCCAGCTGCAGTGTTGCGCGGCCTAGCCTCAGCTGATTGCCCTCGGCCGAAAATTGTACAGGCGTGCTGCACAATGCTTGATACCGCGCAGCATAGGCAGGGGCGGAAAATTCGATGTCCAGGCGCTCGGCCTGTACCGCTGTACCCGCCAGATCAGCAAGCTGTGCCAACCATCCGGCGAGCAGTGAGTCGACCACGAAACGGTTGTAAGCGTTGTAGGGGCTGATCGAATAGAAGCGCAACCAGGCGCCCTGGGCATCTTCTTCAAAGCTGGATTGGCCACGGTAGTTGGCCGCGTACAGTGGCTCAAAACGCAGCAGGGTGCGCGCCGCCTCGCCCAAGGTCGGCGCCTGGGCCGCGGTGACCCCGGCCAGGCCGGCATGCGCCAGGCGGCTCAGGCGGCCCATATTCAGGCCCAGTGCGGCTTCACCGCTCAGCTCGATGGCTGCGTGGCCCAAGTGCATGTAGCGGGGAATCGACAAGCGTGCGCCAGCTTCGGCAAGGCGTGGCGCATCAAGGCCATAGCGGCTCAGCAGGGTCTCGGGGTCGTGCCCCAGTTCGCGCAGCGCCTCGGTCAGCGGCTGGACAAAACCAACCGAAAGGTCGCCAAGGCGTACGCGGGGGCGGGCCATGGGCCTACAGCCACAGGTTCAGCAGGCGGGCGCCATGGCTGGGAGTCCCCACCAGCAATTCGCCCGACTGACGGGCAAAGCCCTGGCCGTCGCCGGCCTGTTCCCAAAACTGGCCGCGCATGAAAACGCTCATGCTGCTGACGCTGGCCCCGGCCGCCTCGGTCAGGCGTTGCCATGCGCTCTGTTCGCTGACTTCGCCACGTTGCAGGGCAAGCCCGGCGCTGGCGTCTTGATGGCGATTACCACGCCAAGGTGCATCCCAACTGCCCTTGCCGCTGAGGAACACCGGGTTGGCAATCAGCTGTACGGCTTGTTGTGCCAATTGTTGGTGGTTTTCCGGGTACCAGCTGTCACTGCCCACCAACACGCCCAGGCGCCCGGCAGGGGTTTGTACCACTTGCAGCGGTTGCTGGCGGCCATCGTGGACATAGCGGCGGTTTTCACTGTCGGGGAATTGCTGGCGCTGGGGTTGGCCCAGCAGTGAGCCATCACCGGCAAACACCAGGCTACTGTTGAACAGCGGGCCACTGCCGACGTGCAGCACGCCCTGTTTCACGTAGGGCGCAGGCAGCACGATGGAGCCGGCTACCAGGGTTACGCCGAATTCCTTGGCCAGGCTGCCGAACAGCTGCTGATAGTCTGCGGCCATTTGCTCGGCCTTCATGCGCAGGTGAGCATCGGCGCGCCAGTCATCGCCGTCGGCGCCGAGCATGGCCAGGCCGTAGCGCAGCGGGTTGCTCAGCTCCAGCCATTGCAGGGCCTCGCGGCTTTGCGTCACCTGATACAGTTCGTTTTTCTCACCGCGCGCCCATAGCCAGGTACCGATGTGCTCTGGCAGCACCACCACCGTGCGCGGGCTTACCAGCCCTTGTGCGCGAGCCTGTTCGAGGTAAGCGGCGAGCTTGCGGTGCAGGCGTTGCAGGTTCTGGTAGTCACCCGGGTATAGCAGCGGCTCGACACCCAGCAGGTTGCCGTGTTCGCCTGGCACGCCATGGTTCAGTGCCAGTTCGATGCGCAGGTCGGACAGGTAGTGGCCTTCCGGGCGTTGTTGGGTCCAGAAGCCATAACCACTCAGGGCGGCAAGGAAGACCAGCGCCAGGGCGCCAGCAAGCAGTTTTCGCATTGGCCGTGTCTATTCAGTTGAAACTGTGACAAGGGTACGAGCAAACCGGCGCCCAGCGGAAGGTCAATTGTGCGATTTGGTTGTACCGGGGCCGCAACCGGCCCCGGCAGCGGCCTCAGAACTTGCCGCTCAGGCTGACCAGGAAGCTGCGCGGCTCACCATACAGGTTGCCATAGCCGGTCGAAGACACGGTGCTGTAGTAGGTTTTGTCGAACAGGTTGTTGGCGTTCAGGGCCAGCGTCCAGTGCTTGTCCAGATCGTACGCGGCACGCGCCGAGTAGATGGCGTAGCCGCTTTCCACGAAGGAGTAGTCCAGTGATTCGCTACCGCCCAACGGTACCACGGTGCCCGACTCGCTGTGCTCGCTCTGGGCAATCACCCCGGCGCCAAGGCTCAGTGCCGGCAGGCGCTGGAAGCGGTAGTCGGTCCACAGCTTGAACAGGTGGCGCGGGGTATGGGTGCTGAAGCGGGCATCGCCTTCACGTTTGTTCTCGTTGGCGTTGTAGGTATAGCCCAGCGCCACTTGCAGCCCCGGCAGCACCTCACCGTTGAGTTCAAGTTCGAAGCCCTGGCTCAACTGGTAACCATTACCGACGTAGCAGCAGGACGTTACCGCACCCCACTGGCGCGGGTAGTTCGGGTCGGTCTGGCCTTCGCCCTTCTTTTCTATACGGTACAGGGCGAAGCTGGCCAGCAGCCTGCCGTCAGCCAGCTCTTGCTTGATGCCCACCTCGTAGTTGGTACCCGTCAACGGCTCCAGGGCCTTGCTGCCTGGCGGCGGGCCTTGCAGCTTGGTGGCCTGCGACTTGTAGATTTCGGCGTGGCTGGCATACAGGCTGGTGGTTTCGCTGAGGTCGTAGACAATGCCGTAGTACGGCACGAACTGGCGGTCCTCATCGATGGAGTTGAGCTTCTGGCCATTGGCACCGACATACTCGGTGTCTTCCATGAGCGTGTAGCGGCCACCGATGATCAGCGACAGGTCGTCCACCGGGCGGATGCGCAGCGAGGTGTAAGCGCCTGCCTTGCGCACATCGGTGCTGGTGTCTGGGAAGTTCTGTGCCGTGGGGAAGCGGTCCGGCAGGGTTGGCGAGAAGATCAGGTCGTCGTAAAGGAAGTTCCAGTAGCTGCCGCCACGGCTCTTGAGCTTGCTGCCGTCCACCCCCACGGTCAGGTCGTGCATGTGGCCGAACGCGTCGAACGAGCCTTGCAGGTTCAGGTCCAGGGTGGTGTTGGTGGTTTTGAAATCATGCTGGTTGTTCCACCACGAGCCACCGGTGCCAGTGGCGGGGTCGATGGGGTTTTCCAGCTCCACCACATTCTGCGCGTTGCGGTTGATGTTGTGGCGCACGTTGGCCACGGCTTTCCAGTTGTCGCTCAGTTGCTGGTCCAGGCGAGCGAACACCGTGGTGTTCTCGATATCGTTCCAGCTCCAGGGCGTGGTCAGGTTGGTGCTGCGTGACAGGCCCAGATCGCTGCCATCGGAGAAGCGGCCCAGGGTGTTGCGCACGCCATTGAGGTCGTCACGCTGGTGGCTGGCACCGAAGAACAGCAGGGTATCGTCGCTGGCATCGAACTCGAACGACACATAATTGAGGTTGCGTTTCTTGTGGTCGTAGTCGACAAAGTTATGTTTGTCTTCCAGTACGCCTACATAGCGCCCGCGCAGGCGCCCGTCCATTGCCAAAGGGCCGGTTACATCGAATTCGCCGCGGTAGTTGTCCCAGCTGCCGGCCGAGGTCAGGGTTTTTACCTGCGGCTGCGCCAGCGGGCGCTTGTAGCTGAAGTTGATTACGCCGCCCGGTTCACCTGCGCCATACAAACCGTCGGCACCGCGCAACAAGCCGACGCTGTCGAACTGGGCAAGGTCTTCGTAGCGGCTGCTGTCGAGCATGCTCGATGTGGCGCCACCTTCGTAGCGCACATCGTTGATTTCGAAGCCACGGGACACATAGGTGTTCTTGGCCCATGCCTCCTTGCGGGTAACACCAGTCATCTGGTTCATCACCTGGTCCATGTTGCGCAGCTGCTGATCCTGCAAGCGCTGATCGGTGATGACGGTGACTGATTGCGGAATCTCGCGCAGTTTCTGCGGCCCCTTGCCGCCCATGGTGGTGGTGCCCGGCGCATAGCTGCCGGTGTTTTCCGTGCTGGCGCCCAGCCATTGGCTTTCGATATTGGTGGCGCTGAGTTCCAGCGTGGGTAAGGTTTTCTTGCCGCCTTCCTTGGCAGTCTCCTCTGTCGTGGGTTCCAGCGTTTCGGCGCGTACCACGCCGGTGGTCATTGCCGCGGCGACGCCGAGGCACAGGTGCAGCGACAGGGGGGACAGCCGGGTAAGGCGGGTTTTGAGCATGAAAGCAGCATCCAAATGGTATTTATTGTCGGATGCGAATTATTTACAAATAACTTACGTTTTCAATACTTGTCCTGACACATTTTGACGCTCCATTACAAAAAAGTCCGCTCTGCGTGTTTTTTATGATCATTAACTTGTCAGTTTTGATCATTGAGCCAATTCAAACGGCTGTTTAATGTCGCAGGTAGACAAACGACGGGGCCCGGTGAGGCACCCGCATCCCGTGACCACGCCAAATGGGGACCTTTCCATGGCCGCCGACCGCTACCCGCACCTGCTCGCCCCGCTGGACCTGGGCTTTACCACCTTGCGCAATCGTACCCTGATGGGCTCGATGCACACTGGCCTTGAGGAGCGCCCCGGTGGTTTCGAGCGCATGGCTGCCTACTTTGCCGAGCGCGCCCGAGGTGGCGTCGGCCTGATGGTCACCGGCGGCATTGCGCCCAACGATGAAGGCGGGGTGTATTCCGGTGCGGCCAAGCTCAGCACCGAGGAAGAGGCTGACAAGCATCGCATCGTCACCGAAGCGGTACATGCCGCAGGTGGCAAGATCTGCCTGCAGATCCTGCATGCCGGGCGCTATGCCTATAGCCCGCGCCAGGTGGCGCCAAGCGCGATCCAGGCGCCGATCAACCCGTTCAAGCCCAGGGAGCTGGACGAAGCGGGCATCGAGAAGCAGATCGCCGACTTCGTCAATTGCGCGGTGCTGGCCCAGCGTGCCGGTTATGACGGCGTCGAGATCATGGGTTCGGAAGGCTACTTCATCAACCAGTTCCTCGCCGCCCACACCAACCACCGCACCGACCGCTGGGGCGGCAGCTATGAAAACCGCATGCGCCTTGCGGTGGAAATCGTCAGCCGGGTGCGTGGCGCGGTAGGGCCGAACTTCATCATCATCTTCCGCTTGTCGATGCTCGACCTGGTGGAGGGGGGCAGCACCTGGGACGAAATCGAACTGCTGGCCAAGGCCATCGAGCAGGCCGGCGCGACCTTGATCAACACCGGTATTGGCTGGCACGAAGCGCGAATCCCGACCATCGCCACCAAGGTGCCGCGTGCGGCATTCAGCAAGGTGACTGCCAAGCTGCGTGGCGTGGTGAGCATCCCGTTGATCACCACCAACCGCATCAACACCCCGGAAGTGGCTGAGGCGGTGCTGGCGGAGGGTGATGCCGACATGGTCTCGATGGCCCGCCCGTTCCTGGCCGACCCGGACTTCGTCAACAAGGCGGCGGCCGGCCGTGCCGATGAGATCAACACGTGCATCGGTTGCAACCAGGCCTGCCTGGACCACACGTTTGGCGGCAAGCTGACCAGCTGCCTGGTCAACCCGCGTGCCTGCCACGAAACCGAACTCAACTACCTGCCCGTGCGGGCAGTGAAGCGCATTGCCGTGGTGGGTGCCGGCCCGGCTGGCCTGGCAGCGGCCACCGTGGCAGCCGAGCGCGGCCATTTGGTCACCCTGTTCGACGCTGCCAGCGAAATTGGCGGGCAGTTCAACGTCGCCAAGCGGGTGCCGGGCAAGGAAGAGTTCTACGAAACCCTGCGCTACTTCCGCAACAAGGTGAAAAATACCGGCGTGGACCTGCGCCTGAATACCCGTGTCGATGTGCAGGCGCTGGTGAGTGGCGGCTACGACGACATTATCCTGGCTACCGGCATCGCCCCACGTACCCCGGCCATTCCTGGTGTCGAACATGCCAAGGTGCTCAGCTACCTGGATGTGTTGCTCGAACGCAAACCCGTGGGCAAGGCGGTCGCGGTCATAGGTGCGGGGGGGATCGGCTTCGATGTGTCCGAGTACCTTGTGCACCATGGCGTGGCCACCAGCCAGGACCGTGAGGCGTTCTGGAAGGAGTGGGGCATCGATACCCGCCTGGAAGCCCGTGGTGGTGTAGCCGGGGTCAAGGCCGAGCCCCATGCACCGGCGCGGCAGGTGTACCTGTTGCAGCGCAAGGCGTCCAAAGTAGGTGATGGCCTGGGCAAGACCACCGGCTGGATTCACCGCACCGGGCTTAAGAACAAGCGGGTGCAGATGCTGAACAGTGTCGAGTACCTGGGGATCGACGATGCCGGCCTGCACATTCGTGTGGCGGATGGCGAGCCGCAGGTGTTGCCGGTGGACAATGTGGTGATCTGCGCAGGGCAGGACCCGCTGCGCGAATTGCAGGACGGGCTGGTGGCGGCAGGGCAGTCGGTGCACCTGATTGGTGGTGCGGATGTGGCGGCCGAGCTGGATGCCAAGCGGGCGATCAACCAGGGCTCAAGGTTGGCGGCTGAGCTCTGAGATTGCCGGGGCTGCTTTGCAGCCCTTCGCGGGCTTGCCCGCTCCCACAGGGATAGCGCACTCCTGAAGTCAGCGCCAAACCTGTGGGAGCGGGCAAGCCCGCGAAGGGCCGCACAGCGGCCCCAGGATTTCGCTGGTAAACTCGCACGATGTTTTTCGACCTCCCACAAGCCCCCCTGCAACCCCTGAACCTGCCCTGGCTGCAACAAGCCCAGGTCCAGGCCGCCATCCTGCGCCTGGACCTGATCGACCCCCTGATCAGCGGCAACAAATGGTTCAAGCTCCGCCACCACCTGCAACAAGCCAGCGCCAGCAACGCCCCGGGCCTGATCAGCCTGGGCGGTAACCATTCCAACCACCTGCACGCCCTGGCCGCCGCCGGCAAGCGCTTCGGTTTCGCCACTGCTGGCCTGCTGCGCGGCCACGCCCAGCACACACCCACTGTGCGTGACCTGCAGGCGCTGGGCATGGAACTGCACTGGCTGGGCTATGGCGGCTATCGCGCACGCAACGAAGCCGGCTTCTGGGAACCATGGCAGGTCCGCTACCCCGGCTGGCATTGCATCCCCGAAGGCGGCGGCGGGCTGGCCGGTGCACAGGGCTGTACCTTGATCATGGCGCAGGCGCGCTCACAAATCGCGGCGCTGGGCTGGCCTGGTTATGACGCCTGGTGGCTGGCTGCCGGAACGGGTACAACCCTGGCCGGCCTGGTACTGGCGGAGGCCGGCGCACATGCCGTGCATGGCGCACTGGCCGTGCCCAGGGATCATGGCGTACCTCAAACGGTGGCAGCACTGGCCGGCGCACACGGCTACCAGCTTCATGACGCCTGCCGCGGCGGTTTTGGCAAGTTCGACGATCAGCTGCTGGCCTTCATCGCCGAATGCGAGCAGCACAGCGGTGTGCCACTCGAAGCCCTCTACACCGGCAAGGCCCTGCTGGCCCTGCGCGACCAGGTCGAGGCCGGGCTGTTCGCGCCCGGCACCCGCCTGATCGTCGTGCATACCGGTGGCCTGCAGGGCCAACGCGGTTACTTGTAGGGCAGCATGCGTAGCAGCGTGTTGTCGCGCTGTACGTAATGGTGGTACAGCCCGGCCAGCGCGTGCAGGCCGATCAGCCAGTAGCCCCAGCTGCCGATACGCTCATGCCAGCCTTTGATGAACTTGGCCTGGTCCGGGTCCGGGCCGATCAGGTGTGGTAACTCCAGGCCGAAGAACGGTACCGGTTTGTCGGCGGCGCTGAGGATCAGCCAGCCGGCCAGCGGCATGCCGATCATCAGCAGGTACAGCGCCAGGTGCATCAGGTGCGCAAGGCCGGTCTGCCAGGCCGGTGGCTTGGGCACGATGGGCGGGGTCGGGCGGCTCAGGCGCATGGCCAGGCGCAACCAGACCAGCACGAACACGCTGAGCCCGAGCATGAAGTGCAGGTCTTTCATCAGGTTGCGTTCGACGCTGTCCTTGGGGAACAGGCCGCGCAGTTCGATAAGCGCATAGACAGCGGCCAGCAGCACCAGCATCAGCCAGTGCAGGGCGATGGACAGGCGCGCGTAATGGGTCGCGGGGGTGGATGAAACCATGATCGGTCCTCGTCATCAGGTCGGAATGGCGCTCTTGATGGCGCTCAGGTACCACTGTAGTGGTTACCAGGAACAGATCGTTGCGCTGGGTCTGTGAAAATTGTGTTGCCGGCACTGGCCTCTTCGCGGGCACGCCCGCTCCCACAGGTACTGCACAGTCTTTGAAATCTGTGCGGTAACTGTGGGAGCGGGCGTGCCCGCGAAGAGGCCAGAACAGGCGACATCAATTATCGGGCAGATACGGCCAGTCATCAGCCACCAGAAACACCCGCTCTACTTCCTGCCAGGCGCCATCAACATCAGGCTCCAGCCTCACCAGCAACTGCGCCGGCGCCTGCCGCTCCAGCACATGCAACCAGGCCGCAAACTGCTCCACCGCCCAGCATTCACCGGCCTCGACCCGTGCCGGTGCCAGCCAGGCATGCCGCTGCAGCGGCTGCCAATGCTCACCCTCGGTCATGGCCCAGTCCTGCCGCCGTACCCAGCGCCCGCGCAAGTGCTGCGGATTGGCGCCCGCGGGAGGTTGGGCATGCCCGGGCCAGGGATAGAACAGATATCCCCCCAGCCACACATGGGCCTGTAGCTCAGCAATCCCCAGCTGGTTCAGCAGCTCGCGGCTATGCGCCCCGCTCGACATGGGCAACTGGTGCCCCGCCAGATGCGCAAGCTTGGTCCCCAGCCGGTCATGGCAACCAGGCCCAAGCCAGGCGTGCGGGTCGTGCCCGGCGCCTGGCGGCCCCAGGTACAACTTGATTGCCAGTTCCAGGTGGTGCACGCCGTCACGGTCACGCAGCACCACGTCCAGCTCGCCCAGCGTGCGCACAGCGTCCCGAATCGCCAGGTTGGCTGCCAGCAGCTCTATGCCTGGCGCCTGGCCCAGGGCGAATTGCCACAGGCGTTCGTAGTAATGCCCCAGCCGCCGGCTGCCCAGCTTTGCCAACCAGTCCTGCAAGGCGCGGTCATCCTTATCCAGCGCCCGCAACCACTGCTCAAGGCGCTGCGGCTGCTCTGCCCACAGGCTGCCTGCCAGCGGGTGGCGCTGGGGGCAGGGCGGGGCGCTGAGCAAGGGCGGCGACAGCAGGGCCCAGGCCAGGTCGCGTACCGCAGGGCGGCGCAGTTGCCGGGGCAGGTCATGTAGATGCATGAATGGCGTCATGCAGCGAGCATAGCCGGTTTGCCGCTACCCGGTGGTTTCGCCCATAATCGGCCCATCGTCACCCGCCGCAGAGCCTCGCAGGAGCCCCATGGAGCAATTTCGCAATATCGGTATCATCGGTCGCCTTGGCAGCTCGCAGGTGCTCGACACCATTCGCCGACTGAAAAAATTCCTCCTCGACCGCCACCTGCACGTGATCCTCGAGGACACCATCGCCGAAGTGCTACCCGGCCACGGCCTGCAAACCTCCACCCGCAAGCTGCTGGGTGAGGTCTGCGACCTGGTCATCGTGGTGGGCGGCGACGGTAGCCTGCTGGGCGCCGCCCGTGCGCTGGCCCGCCACAACATACCGGTGCTGGGCATCAACCGTGGCAACCTGGGCTTTCTTACCGACATCCGTCCCGATGAGCTGGAAGAGAAAGTCGCCGAGGTGCTCGACGGCCACTACCTGGTGGAAAACCGCTTCCTGCTGCAGGCCGAGGTGCGCCGCCACCACGAAGCCATTGGCCAGGGCGATGCGCTGAATGACGTGGTGCTGCACCCGGGCAAGTCCACGCGCATGATCGAGTTCGAAATCTACATCGACGGCCAGTTCGTCTGCAGCCAGAAGGCCGACGGCCTGATCGTCGCCACCCCCACCGGTTCCACCGCCTATGCGCTGTCGGCCGGTGGTCCGATCATGCACCCCAAGCTCGATGCCATCGTCATCGTGCCGATGTACCCGCACACCCTGTCGGGCCGGCCGATCGTGGTCGACGGCAACAGCGAGCTGAAGATCGTGGTGTCCAAGGACTTGCAGATCTACCCGCAGGTGTCTTGTGACGGCCAGAACCACTTCACCTGCGCCCCCGGCGACACCATCACGGTCAGCAAGAAGCCGCAGAAACTGCGCCTGATCCACCCGCTGGACCACAATTACTACGAGGTTTGCCGCACCAAGCTGGGTTGGGGCAGCCGCCTGGGGAGCAGGGACGACTGATGTTCGATCCGGCGCGAAGTTTCGACATCATCGGTGACGTGCACGGCTGTGCGCTGACCCTTGAACGCCTGCTCGACGCCCTCGGTTACCAGCGCGTGGCCGGCGTGTGGCGCCACCCGCGGCGCATGGCGCTGTTCCTGGGCGATATCGTCGACCGCGGGCCACGCATTCGCGAGGCGCTGCATATCGTCCACGACATGGTCGAGGCCGGCCAGGCGTTGTGCATCATGGGCAACCACGAGTACAACGCCCTGGGCTGGGTGACCCCGGCACTGCCCGGCAGCGGCAAAGCCTATGTGCGCGAGCACACGCCACGCCATGCCCGGCTGATCGACGAAACCCTGACCCAGTTCGCCCAGCACCCCGGCGACTGGCACGACTTCGTCAACTGGTTCTACCAGATGCCGCTGTTCGTCGACGCCGGGCGCTTCCGCCTGGTGCATGCCTGCTGGGACCCGCGCCTGATCGGGCCATTGCGCCAGCAGTACCCCGACGGGCGTATCGACCAACACTTCATCCAGGCCTCGGCGGTGAGCAACAGTTTCGCCGCCACGGTCTGCAACCGCTTGCTGCGCGGCACCGACATGCGCCTGCCGGACGGCCTGACCCTGACCGGCGGCGACGGCCTGACCCGCGCCTTCTTCCGCACCAAGTTCTGGGAAGAAGACCCGCAAACCTACGGCGACATCGTGTTCCAGCCCGATGCCTTGCCAGAAGAGGTGGCCAGCACCCCGCTCAGCCACAGCCAGAAGAATGCCTTGCTGCGCTACGACGAAAACGAGCCCTTGCTGTTCGTTGGCCATTACTGGCGCAGCGGCCGCCCGGCGCCGATCCGCGCCAACCTGGCCTGCCTGGACTACAGCGCCGTGCTTTACGGCAAGCTGGTGGCCTATCGGCTGGATGATGAAACCCGCATCGACCCGCACAAGTTCGTCTGGGTTGACGTCGACCGCCCACAGGCCAACCAATGAACATTATCGAAGTGATGCGCCTGCCGCTGTCGGTCGACCTCAGCGGCTTCGTCCACCTGTTGCAGCGCCTGCAAGTGCCGCACCGGGTGAGCGAAGAGGGCGATGCCCAGGTGCTCTGGGCCCCCGACACCCTCGCCGAAGACGTGATGCAACTCTACCAGCGCTACCCTGACGGCAACGCCGACCTCGAACTTACGCAGGACCCTGTGGGAGCGGGCTTGCCCGCGAATAGCCCCACACAACCCTCCCTGGTAGAGCAAGCCAAAGCCTGCAAAATCACCGCCCTGACCCTGCTGGCATGCTTCATCGTCGCCGGCCTCACCAGCCTGGGCGACAACTTCACCACCATCAGCTGGTTCACCTTCCTCGACTTCCGCGTGCAGGGCGACTACCTGTACTTCACCCCGCTGGCGCAAACCCTGGACGCAGGCCAGTGGTGGCGCCTGGTATCGCCCATGCTGCTGCATTTCGGCGTGCTGCACCTGGCCATGAACAGCCTGTGGTACTGGGAACTGGGCAAACGCATCGAACTGCGCCAGGGCCCGTGGATGCTGCTGGGCCTGACCCTGCTGTTCAGCCTGGTGTCCAACCTGGCCCAGCACTACACCAGCGGGCCGAGCCTGTTCGGCGGCCTGTCTGGCGTGCTGTACGGCCTGCTCGGGCATGTGTGGCTGTTCCAGTGGCTGGCACCCAACCGTTACTTCAACCTGCCCAAGGGCGTGCTGGTCATGATGCTGATCTGGCTGGTGGTGTGCCTGACCGGTGTGGTCGGCACCCTCGGCCTTGGCCAGATTGCCAACGCCGCCCACGTGGGCGGGCTGCTCATCGGATGCCTGACCGGGCTCTTGGGCGGGGCGCTGGCCCGGCGTAAACTGTCAGCTTGAATCAGGAGACACTATGTCCACTTTCGCGCAAATGATTGAAAACATCACCCCGGAAATCTACGAAAGCCTGAAACTGGCCGTGGAAATCGGCAAATGGTCGGATGGCCGCAAGCTCACTGCCGAGCAGAAAGAGCTGTCGTTGCAGGCGGTTATCGCCTGGGAGATGAAAAACCTGCCTGAAGACCAGCGCACCGGTTACATGGGCCCGCAGGAATGCGCATCGAAGTCTGCGCCGATCGCCAACATTCTGTTCAAGTCGGACTCGGTACATTGATCGAACTCGCTCGTGGCTCGTTGAGCAAGATGGCGGTAAGCCTGCAGGCACCGGTGGTGCAGTACAGCTTTCGCCTGGATGACACGCAGGTGTCGGTCAACCCGTTGATCGGCCAGCGCCTGCGCCTGGAATACCTCGGCGCCATTCACTGCAGCCATTGCGGCAAGCGCACCAAGACCAGCTTCAGCCAGGGTTATTGCTACCCGTGCATGACCAAGCTGGCCCAGTGCGATGTGTGCATCATGGCCCCGGAAAAATGCCACTACGACGCCGGCACTTGCCGCGAACCGTCCTGGGGCGAACAGTTCTGCATGACCGACCACGTGGTCTACCTGGCCAATTCGTCGGGGATCAAGGTCGGCATCACCCGCGCCACCCAGTTGCCCACCCGCTGGCTCGACCAGGGTGCCAGCCAGGCTTTGCCGATCATGCGCGTAGCCACCCGCCAGCAATCCGGCCTGGTCGAAGACGTGCTGCGCAGCCAGGTGCCAGACCGCACCAACTGGCGCGCGCTGCTCAAGGGCGACGCCGAGGCGCTCGACCTGCCGGCCATTCGTGACCAGATTTTCGACGCCTGCGCCGACGGCCTGCGCGAGCTGCAAGGGCGCTTTGGCCTGCAGGCGATCCAGCCACTGCCGGACGCCGAAGTGGTGCAGATGCGTTACCCGGTCGAGGCCTACCCGACAAAGATCGTCAGCTTCAACCTCGACAAGAACCCGGTAGTGGAAGGCACGCTGCTGGGCATCAAGGGCCAGTACCTGATCTTCGACACCGGTGTGATCAATATTCGCAAGTACACGGCCTACCAGTTGGCCGTGCTCCAGTAAAAAGGACCAGCACATGCGTACCGAACAACCGCAAGTGATCTACCTCAAGGATTACCAGGCGCCCGAATACCTGATCGACGAGACGCACCTGACCTTCGAGCTGTTCGAGGACCACACCCTGGTTCACGCGCAACTGGTCATGCGCCGCAACCCGGCACGCGGTGCCGGGCTGCCGCCTCTGGTGCTCGATGGCCAGCAGCTGGAGCTGCTGCGCGCTTCGCTGGACGACCAGGAACTGCACGCGGGCGACTATCAGCTGGACGTCGACAGCCTGACCGTGCACCCCAAGGCCGAGCGTTTCACCCTCGACACCAGCGTGAAGATCCACCCCGAGAGCAACACCGCGCTGGAAGGCCTGTACAAGTCGGGCAAGATGTTCTGCACCCAGTGCGAGGCCGAGGGCTTCCGCAAGATCACCTATTACCTCGACCGCCCGGACGTGATGAGCACCTTCACCACCACGGTGATCGCCGAGCAGCATCGCTACCCGATTCTGTTGTCCAACGGTAACCCGATCGGCAGCGGGCCGGCCGAAGATGGTCGCCACTGGGCCACCTGGGAAGACCCGTTCATGAAGCCGGCCTACCTGTTCGCGCTGGTGGCCGGTGACCTGTGGTGCGTCGAGGACAACTTCGTGCGCCAGTCCGGCCGGGACGTGACCCTGCGTATCTACGTCGAGCCCGAGAACATCGACAAGTGCGACCACGCCATGGTCAGCCTGAAGAAGTCCATGCGCTGGGATGAAGAAGTCTATGGCCGTGAGTACGACCTGGACATCTTCATGATTGTTGCGGTCAACGACTTCAACATGGGCGCCATGGAAAACAAGGGCCTGAACATCTTCAACTCCAGCTGTGTGCTGGCCCGTGCCGAAACCGCCACCGATGCCGCGCACCAGCGCGTCGAAGGCGTGGTCGCCCACGAGTACTTCCACAACTGGTCGGGCAACCGCGTCACCTGCCGTGACTGGTTCCAGCTGTCGCTCAAGGAAGGCTTCACGGTGTTCCGCGATGCCGAGTTCAGCGCCGACATGAACTCGCGCACGGTCAAGCGTATCGAAGACGTCGCCTACCTGCGCACCCACCAGTTCGCCGAAGACGCTGGCCCCATGGCCCACCCGGTGCGCCCCGACAGCTTCATCGAAATTTCCAACTTCTACACCCTGACCGTGTACGAGAAGGGCGCCGAAGTGGTGCGCATGGTCCGTACTCTGCTGGGTAACGAAGGCTTCCGCAAAGGCAGCGACTTGTACTTTGAACGCCACGATGGCCAGGCGGTGACCACCGACGACTTCATCAAGGCCATGGAAGACGCCAACGGCGTCGACTTCACCCAGTTCAAGCGCTGGTACAGCCAGGCCGGTACCCCGCGCCTGGAGGTCAGCGAAGCCTATGACGCGGCTGCGCAGACCTACAGCCTCACCTTCCGCCAGAGCTGCCCGCAAACCCCGGACAAGGCCGAAAAACTGCCGTTCGTGATCCCGGTCGAGCTGGGCCTGCTGGATGCCGCTGGCAACGACCTGCCGCTGCAACTGGCCGGCGAAGCCGCTGCCCAGGGTAGCAGCCGCGTGCTGTCGGTGACCGAAGCCGAGCAAACCTTCACCTTCCAGGGCATCGCGGCCAAGCCGTTGCCATCGCTGTTGCGTGGCTTCAGCGCCCCGGTGAAGCTGAGCTTCCCGTACGACCGCGACCAGCTGATGTTCCTGATGCAGCACGACAGCGACGGCTTCAACCGCTGGGAGGCGGGCCAGCAACTGTCGGTGCAGGTGTTGCAGGAACTGATCGGCCAACACCAGCGCGGCGAAGCGCTCAAGCTCGACCAGCGCCTGATCATCGCCCTGGGCACCGTGCTGGGCAATGAAGCGCTGGACCCGGCCATGGTGGCCGAAATGCTCTCGCTGCCGGGTGAAGCCTACCTCACCGAAATCAGCCAGGTGGCCGACGTGGACGCCATCCACGCTGCCCGTGAGTTCGCCCGCCAGCAGATCGCCGATCAGCTGTTCGATGCCCTGTGGGCGCGTTACCAGGCCAACCGTGACGTGTCGCGCCGCACAGCCTACGTGGCCTCTGCCGAGCACTTTGCCCGCCGTAGCCTGCAAAACATTGCCCTGTCGTACCTGATGCAGAGCGGCAAACCGCAGGTGCTGGAAGCGACCCTGGAGCAGTTCGAGCAGTGCGACAACATGACCGAGCGCCTGACCGCGCTGGCGGTGCTGGTCAACTCGCCGTTCGAAGCCGAGCGGGCCAAGGCGCTGGCAACCTTTGCCGAGCACTTCAAGGACAACCCGCTGGTCATGGACCAGTGGTTCAGCGTGCAGGCGGCCAGCGCGTTGCCAGGCGGGCTGGCGCGGGTCAAGGCGCTGATGCAGCACCCGGCCTTCACCCTGAAGAACCCGAACAAGGTGCGGGCACTGATTGGTGCGTTTGCCGGGCAGAACCTGGTCAACTTCCATGCGGCGGATGGCTCGGGGTATCGCTTCCTGGCGGACCTGGTGATCAAGCTGAATGCGCTGAACCCGCAGATCGCATCGCGTCAATTGGCACCGCTGACCCGCTGGCGCAAGTATGACGCTGCGCGCCAGGGTCTGATGAAGGGCGAGCTGGAGCGGATTCTGGCTTCGGGTGAGCTGTCCAGTGATGTGTATGAAGTGGTGAGCAAGAGCCTGGCGTAAGCCTGTTAGAAACTGGGGCTGCTGTGCAGCCCTTCGCGGGCATGCCCGCTCCCACAGGGATATCACAGGCCTTGAAAGCAGTGATCATCCTGTGGGAGCGGCCTTGTGTCGCGATGGGCCGCACAGCGGCCCCGGCTTTTTCAAGCCGACAACAAAACATAACACCCCGCCCGTTGTAATCCCGCCAACCTCCCCGCTACGATCCCCTCAAGCTATTGCAGGCCTCTAGATCAGGCTTTTCGCAGTACCTGCAATGCATTGACCCACCAAAAAGAACACAACAGGGGGCAGTCATGAGGGAACAGCTACAGGTGCCAGCCAGGCGTGGTGCCTGGCCATGGGCGGCCAGCGCAGTGCTGGCGCTGGCTTTGGGGGTGTGGGCCGACAGTGCTCAGGCCGCCGCCGCCGACGAATATTCCACCGAATCGGCCAAGGCCAGCCAAAGCCTGCTGATCGGCGCCACCCATGCCGGCAAACGCCTGGTGGTGGTGGGCGATCGTGGCCATATCCTGTTCTCCGACGACCAGGGCAACACCTGGACTCAGGCCCGCGTGCCCACCCGGCAACTACTCACCGCCGTGTTCTTCATGGACGACAAGCGCGGCTGGGCGGTCGGCCACGATGCGCAGATCCTTACCAGTAGCGACGGCGGCGCCACCTGGGCCAAGCAGTTCGAAGACCTCGCCCGCGAAGCACCCTTGCTCGATATCGCCTTCCTCGATGCCCAGCACGGCTTTGCCGTGGGGGCCTACGGTGCCTTGCTGGAAACCACCGACGGCGGCCAGCACTGGCAGGACGTGGCCGAGCGCCTGGACAACCCCGACCAGCTTCACCTGAACGGCATCGCCCGGGTGCGCGATGCCGGCCTGTTCATCGTGGGCGAGCAGGGCGGCATGTTCCGCTCCGCTGACAACGGCCAGACCTGGGCCAAGGTTGAGGGCCCGTACGAAGGCTCGCTGTTCGGCGTGATCGGCACCGCCCAGCCGCACACCCTGCTGGCCTACGGCCTGCGCGGCAACCTGTTCCGCTCCACCGATTTTGGTGACAGCTGGCAGCCCATCGCACTCAAGGCCGCGCGCGGCAACCTCGAATTCGGCCTGGCAAGCGCTACGCTTCTCGATGATGGCACCTTGGTGCTGGTCGGCAACGGTGGCAGCGTGCTGCGCAGTGCCGATGGTGGCCAGACCTTCAGCGTGTACAACCGTGCCGACCGCATCGCCCTGGCGGGCGTCAGCGGCCTGGCCAACGGCGGCCTGCTGCTGGTGGGGCAGGGTGGCGTGCACCTGGCGGATGCCCAAGGCGCCGAGGGGGCAAGCCGATGACCAGCAGGGAGAGCATTACCATGCACCCGCATCACCAGGACAAGGCCACGCTGCTCGAACGCCTGATCTTCAACAACCGCCCCGTGGTCATCGCCCTGTGCGTGCTGGTGAGCATTTTCCTGTTCTGGCAGGCCACGCAGATCCGCCCGTCCACCAGCTTCGAGAAAATGATCCCGCTGCAGCACCCGTTCATCGAGCAGATGATGGAGCACCGCAACGACCTGGCCAACCTGGGCAACACCGTGCGCATCTCGGTGGAAGCGGTGAACGGCGACATCTTCGACAAGGACTACATGGAAACCCTGCGCCAGGTTCATGACGAGGTGTTCTACATCCCCGGCGTCGACCGTGCCGGGCTCAAGTCACTGTGGAGCCCCAGCGTGCGCTGGAGCGAAGTCACCGAAGAGGGTTTTTCCGGTGGTGAGGTGATCCCCAACACCTACAACGGTTCGCAGGACAGCCTCGACACCCTGCGTGACAACGTGCTCAAGTCTGGCCAGGTGGGGCGGCTGGTAGGCAACAACTTCAAGTCCAGCATCGTCGACGTACCGCTGCTGGAGAGCTACCCCGACCCGCAAGACCCGGGCAAACAGGTGAAGCTCGACTACCAGCAGTTTTCGCACCTGCTGGAAGAAAAGATCCGTGACAAGTTCCAGGCGCAGAACCCCAACGTGAAGGTGCATATCGTCGGCTTCGCCAAGAAAGTCGGCGACCTGATCGACGGCCTGGTGATGGTGGCAATGTTCTTCGGTGTCGCCCTGGCGATCACCTGGGTGCTGCTGTACTGGTTCACCTGGTGCATCCGCAGCACCATCGCCGTGCTCATCACCACCCTGGTGGCGGTGGTCTGGCAGCTGGGGCTGATGCATGCGGTGGGCTTTGGCCTGGACCCTTATTCGATGCTGGTGCCGTTCCTGATCTTCGCCATCGGCATTTCCCACGGGGTGCAGAAGATCAACGGCATCGCCTTGCAGTCCAGTGACGCCGACAATGCCCTCACGGCAGCCCGACGCACGTTCCGCCAGCTGTTCCTGCCGGGGATGATCGCCATTCTCGCCGACGCGGTGGGCTTCATCACCCTGCTGATCATCGATATCGGGGTAATTCGCGAGTTGGCCATCGGCGCGTCCATCGGCGTGGCGGTGATCGTGTTCACCAACCTGATCCTGTTGCCGGTGGCTATCTCCTACGTTGGCATCAGCAAGAAGGCCATCGAGCGCAGCAAGAAGGACGCGACCCGCGAACACCCGTTCTGGCGCCTGCTGTCGAATTTCGCCAGTGCCAAGGTGGCGCCGGTGTCCGTGGCCCTGGCGCTGGTCGCCTTTGCCGGTGGCCTGTGGTACAGCCAGAACCTGAAAATCGGCGACCTCGACCAGGGCGCACCGGAGCTGCGCCCCGACTCGCGCTACAACCAGGACAACAACTTCATCATCAGCAACTACTCCACCAGCTCCGACGTGCTGGTGATCATGGTCAAGACCCCGCCGGAGCAGTGTTCGATCCACTCGACCATGGCCCCGGTCGACGAGCTGATGTGGACCATGCAGAACACCCCGGGCGTGCAGTCGGCGATTTCCCTGGTGACCGTGTCCAAGCAAGTGATCAAGGGCATGAACGAGGGCAGCCTGAAATGGGAAACCCTGTCGCGCAACCCGGACATCCTCAACAACTCCATCGCCCGTGCCGACGGCCTGTACAACGGCGATTGCTCGCTGGCGCCGGTGCTGGTGTTCCTCAACGACCACAAGGCCGAAACCCTTGAACGGGTTACCGCCGTGGCCAAGGCGTTTGCCGACAGCCACAACAAGGAAGGCCTGCAGTTCCTGCTGGCGGCGGGTAACGCCGGGATCGAGGCGGCGACCAACGAAGTGATCAAGTCGGCCGAGCTGACCATCCTGATCCTGGTGTACATATGCGTGGCGGTGATGTGCCTGATCACCTTCCGCTCGTTTGCCGCCACGCTGTGCATCGTGCTGCCGCTGGTACTGACCTCGGTGCTGGGCAACGCGCTGATGGCCTATATGGGCATCGGGGTGAAGGTGGCGACCTTGCCGGTGGTGGCGCTGGGTGTGGGCATTGGCGTGGATTACGGCATCTACATCTACAGCCGGCTGGAGAGCTTCCTGCGTGCCGGGTTGCCGTTGCAGGAGGCCTATTACCAGACCTTGCGCTCGACCGGTAAAGCGGTGCTGTTCACCGGCTTGTGCCTGGCCATTGGCGTTTGTACCTGGATCTTCTCGGCGATCAAGTTCCAGGCCGACATGGGGTTGATGCTGACTTTCATGCTGCTGTGGAACATGTTTGGCGCATTGTGGCTGCTGCCGGCGCTGGCGCGGTTCCTGATCAAGCCTGAGAAGATGGTGGGCAAGGAAGGGGGCTCGATTTTCGCCCATTGAATTGCAGGGGGCCGCTTTGCGGCCCATCGCAGGCAAGCCAGCTCCCACAGGTACAGCGCAAGCCTTCAGGTTTGTGTGGTCCCTGTGGGAGCTGGCTTGCCTGCGATGGGCTGCAAAGCAGCCCCAGGGTTATAATGCCGCCACATCCCTTACAGGTACCCCCATGTCCCCCCTCGCCACCGCCCTGCAAACCTGCGACATGCTCCTGATCGACGGCCTGCACGCCTTCGACTTCACCGCCGATGAATCCGGCCTCACCGTCGAATGCATGGACGGCCGTCAGCTGCGCCGCTGGTCCTTCACCCCCGAGCAAGTCGCCGCCGCCACCGCCAGTGGTGACGAGTGGCAACTCGACGATGCCGACGGCGAGCATCGGCTAGTCTGTATGAGTGCCTTTCGCGCCCCGGATGAAGACCACGATGAACCGGACCTGGACGAGCCTGCTGACCGCTAGCCTGATGAGCCTGACAATGCATGCCCACGCCGCTACCTTGCTGGTGGGCAGCTACACCGATGGCGCCAGCCAGGGTATCTACCGCTACCAGTTCGACGACAAGCGCGGCCATATCGACCCCACCCCGCAGCAAGTGGTGAAGAGCGTCAGCCCGTCGTGGCTGGTGCTGTCAGCCGACCAGCGCCTGCTGTTCGCGGTCAATGAAACCCCGGGCGGCCACGCCAGCAGTTTCACGGTCAGCGCCAAGGGCGAGATCAAGCCGCTCAATCAAGTGGCCAGCAAAGGCGACGAGCCGACCCACGCCAGCCTTAGCCGCGACCAGCGTTTCCTGTTCGTGGCCAACTATGCGGTCAAGCCCGATCCGGGCGGCAGCCTGGTGGTGATCCCGGTGGCAAGGGACGGCAAGCTCAAGCAAGTCGTGCAGCAACTGCAACACAAGCCAAGTGGCGTGAACCCTGAGCGCCAGGCCGGCCCCCATGTGCATTCGCTGGTGTTGTCGCCCAACGGCCAGCATCTCTATGCCAGCGATCTGGGTGCCGACAAAGTGTTCATCTACCGATACGACGGTGCGAGCCCGGACCAGCCATTGAGCCCGGCCATTCCGGCCTCGGTGGACTTGCCACCCGGCAGTGGCCCCCGCCACCTGCTGTTCGACGCCAAGGGCAGGCATGCCTACCTGACGCTGGAAATGAGCGGAGAAGTGGCGATGTTCGAGGTCAAGGACGATGCCCTGCTGGAGCGCCAGCGCCTGCCATTGACCGAACAGCAGGATGCGGCAGCCAAGGCTGCGGGCGGCCTGCACCTGTCGGCGGACGGGCGTTTCCTGTACGTGAGCAATCGTGGCACGGCCAATGAAATCGTGGTGTTTGGCGTGGGCAAGGACGACGGCCAGCTGACTTTCCTGCAGCGCCGTTCGGTGGAGGGTGATCACCCACGGGAGTTTACCCTAGACCCGAGCGGCAACTACCTGCTGGTGGCCAACCAGAAGAGCAACCAGATCGTGGTCATGCGCCGCGATCCGCGCAGCGGCAAGCTGCTGGAGACGGTGCAGACACTGCCACAGGATGCCCCTTCGGACCTCAAGTTCATCGAGTGATATCGATCGGCGTGATAATCGATACTGGTGCAATGAATTTTTGCCTTCGGCGTCGGCGGCGTAAGTTTGACCCAAGGCCCAAACGGGCCACCGTCAAACCACCGCCGTCGAGGTCAACCCAGATGAACTTCAATCTCTTCCCGGTCATTGCCGCATCCGCCATTTCAGCTTCGGTCGTACTGCCGGCCCATGCCCATGCCGACAGCATCGGCAAGGCCGCCGCTACCCACAGCTACACCGAGCAGTACCTGCGCCAGAGTGCCAACTTCCATGCGGCCCTCAGCGGCAAGCAAAACCACTGATCTGGCTTGTGTGAGGTCCCTGTGGGAGCGGGCATGCCCGCGAACACCGGCAGAGCCGGTGCCATCCACCGCGGTGCCTGCTTCGCGGGCATGCCCGCTCCCACAGGGACCCATGTGCAGCCCGATCTTTAATCAGCGGACCATGATTGCCCTGAACAGCTCCGAAGCCAACCACCCCTCCAGCCAGCTCCGCACCCGCGGATAAGCCGCCTCGGCGAACCACTGCGGTTCGACCCCGGCAAACTGGCGCATCAGGGGCAACAATGCGGCATCGGCAAGGCTCGGGTGATCGGCCAGCAGGTAAGTCCGGCCGTCAAGCAAACCTTCGAGCTCCGCCAGCCAGGCCTCAGCCTGCTGACGGTAATGCTCGCGGGTATGCGTCGGGTAACGTTCGGCATATTTGTACAGGTTCACCTGCGCCTTGAAGGTGCTGTCATTGCGCGCAATCAACGCTTCAGCCTGCTGCGCCGCCGCTGGGTTCGCCAGCAGTAGCCAGTCCTGCGGGTCGTTTTGTGCCAGTGCCCAGCGCATGATGTCCAGGCTCTCTTCCAGTACCCCGGCACCGGTATCCAGCACCGGTACCGTGCCCTTGGGCGACAACGCCAGCAGTTCTGCCGGCTTGTTCTTCATCGCCACCTCGCAAATTTCCACCGCGCACCCGGCATAGCGCAGGGCCAGGCGTGCACGCATGGCCCAGGGGCAGCGGCGGAACGAGTAAAGGATCACCCGCACACCTCCACGTCGCTCAGGCCATTGCCCTGGCGGCGTACCTGGATCTGTACCGGGATGCGCTCGTGCATTTCCTGCACGTGGGAGATCACCGCCACCTTGCGGCCTTGAGCCTGCAAGCCGTCGAGCGCGTCCATCGCCAATTGCAGCGATTCCGGGTCGAGGCTGCCGAAGCCTTCGTCGATGAACAACGATTCGATGCGCAGGGTGCTGGAGGCCATCGATGCCAGGCCCAGGGCCAGGGCCAGCGACACCAGGAAGGTTTCCCCGCCGGACAGCGAATGCACCGAGCGCAGTTCGTCACCCATCTCGGTGTCCAGTACCAGCAGGCCCAGCGCGCTACCGCCGCGCTTGAGGCGGTAGCGGCGGGCCAGCTGGCGCAGCTGGGCGTTAGCGTGGTGCAGCAGCAGGTCAAGGTTGTAGCCCTGGGCGATCTTGCGGAACACATCGCCTGAGGCCGAACCGATCAGGGCATTCAGGCGCGCCCAGCGTTGCCACTGCTGGTGGGCCTGTTCGATCTCAGCCGCCAGTGCCTGATGAGCCTGCTGGCGACGCTGGTCGTCGGCCTGCTGCGCACGCAGTTCGGCACAGTGCTGCTCATGGCCGGCCAGGCGCTCACGCAGCTCAGCCAAGGCTTGCTCCAGGGCTTCGGCTGAAGCCTCCACGGTCATTTGTGCGGCATGTTGCTGCAGGCGTTGTTCGCGCTCGCGCAGCAGCACGCGGCCCTGTTCGATGGCTTTTTCGGCGCTCTGCAGGTGCTGGCGCAGTTCATTGACTTGCACATCGCCCATCGCCAGCAGGCGATCCAGGCCGGCGTCGTCCAGTTCGGGGTGCTCGCTGCGCCACTGGGCGATCTGCCCCTGCAACTGCTGGCACTCGGCGTCCAGTGCCTGCTGCTGCTGGGTGTTGGCCTTGAGCTCACCCGCCAGTTGCACGCCCTGGGTGCGCAGGTCTTGCAAGCGCTGGGCAGTGTCGGCATCGAGGGCACGGGCTTGTTCCAGCGCGGCGTCCATATGCTGTTGCCAGGCTTCGGCACTGTGGTGCTCGCCGAGCAGTTCGGCGAGCGAAGCCTGGGCCTGCTGGCGCTGCTCATCAAGGGCGGCGAGTTTTTGCAGCAACTGCTGCAGGGTTTGCACGCGAACCTGGTGCTGGTCGCGCAATTTGTCCAGCTGGGCCTGGCGCGCTTGCTGTTCTTCCAGTTCGTCCTTGCGCCGCTCCAGCTGTTGCAAGCGCTGGGCGATCTGTTGGTCCAGGGCGAGGAAAGCATTGGCCGGGTCGTCGTTCAGGGCCTTGACGGCTTCCTCGGGCAATACGCCAGCCAGGTCGTTCAGGCCTTGTTGCAGTTGTTGCTCGTCATTGGCCAGGGCCTGGTGTTGTTGCTCCAGGTGGCGTTGGGCCTGTTGCTGGGCTTCGTGTGCGGCTTGCAGTTGCTGGTTCAGGCGGGCTGCATCTTTTTGCAGGGCTAGCAGGGCGCCCTGGCGCTTCTCGTCCTGGCCGATTTCTTCGTCCAGGCGCCGCAGCTGGCTGTCGAGCCACCCACTGCGGGCCTTGTCGTCCTGCGGGGCGAGGGCGGGCCACAGGCTGTGTGCCTGCACCTCGGCCACCAGCGGTTGCAGCTGTTCACCCAGTTGCACCTGTTGCTGCTGGTAATCCTTGAGCTGGGCGTTGACCACACCCAACTGGGTACGCAGTTCCACCAGCTTGCTGTTGAGGGCTTCGACTTGCGTCTGCGCGGCGTCTTCTTCGGCCTGATCATGCCGGCCCAGGCTTTGCAGCAGCGCTTCGGGCTGATGAAACGGATGCTCGGCGCTGCCGCACACCGGGCAGGGCTCGCCGTCACGAAGCTGGCCGCGCAATTCCTCGACGCTGGTGTTGCGCGCCAGGCGCTGGCGCTCCAGCAGTTGGCGGGTCAGGTTCAGCGCCTGCTCGGCGGTTTCCAGTTCGGCCTTGGCGGCGGTACCCTCGGTAATCAATTGCTGGCGCTGTTGCATGGCCTGCTGTTGCCGCTCGCGTACGGCATCCAGTTGCTGGCGCAACTCCATTTCCCGGCCATGCAGGCGCGACAGTTGTTCGAGGGCGCGTTGCTGCTTGCGGTTGTCCTGCAGCATGGCGCCCAGCAGCTCGACCTGTTCGCTCAGGGCTTGCGGTTCGGCCTTGGCTTCGCGGAACAACAGGTCGTAGGCGTCGCGTTCGGCCTGCAAGTGCGCATTGGCCTGGCTGGCCTGGGCTTGCAGGCCGGGCAGTTCTTCACGGCCCTTGGCCAGGCGACCGCCCACCAGCATCACCTGCTTGAGCTGCGGCAGGTAGGCATGCCAGGCATCGGCCAGGCCCGCCAGGTGCTGGCTGTCGGCGAGGGCGGTGTCGATCTGCGCCAGTTGTTGCTGGCTGCGCTGCTGATTGTCTTCCAGCTGTTGCAGCTGTTGCTGGCCTTCGGCGACTTGCTGCTCTGCCTGTTCGCTGCTGCTGCGCTGCGCAGCCAGTTCCTGGTCCAGGCGGGCCAGGTTGTCCTGGGCGGCAAAGGCCTGGCGCAGGCGCGGGGCGCTTTCGCCGTGCCGGGCCTGGCGCTCGGCAAGCGCCTGGCGCGCGGTATCCAGCGCGTGTTCAAGCTGTTGGGTACGCACTTGCAGCTCGGCTTGCTGCTGCTGTTGCTCAATGATCTTCGCGGCTACTGGCGCCAGTTGCGCGGTCAGTGCCTGCTGGCGGTGGAACTGGTGGCGCTGCGGGGCCAGACGCTCCAGGCGAACGAGGTCCAGGCGGGGCTCGGCCAGTTGCTGCCAGGCCTGCTCGGCGGCTTGCAGTGCGTTGCCGGCTTCGGCGTGCTGGGCCTGCAACTGGTGTTGCTCATTCAGCCAGTTGCGTTGCTGTTCCAGTTGGCGCTCGCCGGCCTGGTCGGTCTTGAACTGCTGTTGCGCCTGCTCCAGGCGCTGGTCGAGTTCGGCGCGGGCTTCGTCGGCCATCGGCAGCAGGTGGCTGGCGCGGTCCTTCAGGGCATTGTGGGCCTCGGCGGCTTCACGGGCCTTGCTGAACGCGCGCTGGCCCAGGCGGGTGTAGATGGCGGTGTTGGTGAGCTTTTCCAGCAGCTCGCTGCGGTCTTTGTCATCGGCCTTGAGGAATGCGCCGAATTCGCTTTGGGCCAGCATCACGGCCCGGGTGAATTGTTCGAAGTTCAGGCCCAGGCGGCTTTCGACCAGTGGCTTGAATTCGTTCTTGGCGCTGGCCAGTACTTGCTCGCTGTCGAGGTCGTAGAAACTCTGGCGGCTAAGTTGCAGTTTGCCGTTGGCCTTGTCGCGGGCGCGGTTGGCTTCCCAGCGGGCACGGTAGCGGCGGCCGTCGATGCCGACGAAGTCCACTTCGGCAAAGCCGCTGCCGGTGCCACGGCGCAACAGGTTACGCGGGTCGGAGGTGGGGATGTCGCCATCGGCATCCGGCACCTTGGCCTCGCGGCCGATGTCATTGAGCCGCGGCACGGTGCCGAACAGCGCCAGGCACAGGGCGTCGAGCAGGGTGCTCTTGCCGGCACCGGTAGGCCCGGTGATGGCGAACAGGCCGGCGCTGGCCAGCGGTTCTGCGGTGAAGTCGATGTCGACCGGGCCGGCCAGCGATGCCAGGTTCTTCAGGCGGATGGCGAGAATCTTCATGGCTGTTCCTCTTCCTGCTGCACGTCCTGCAACAGCAGGGCAAAGTCGGCCAGCGCCTGCTCGTCGACAGCGCTGCCGTAGGCCTGCTCCCAGGCACGGCTGAACAGGTCTTGCGGGGTCATCCGGGCCAGTTCGACAAAGGCCAGGTCATCGTCTTCGGCGCTGTTGCGGCCGGCGTACTCGGCGCTGATGCGGATCAGCCGTACGGCCTTGCCCTCGATTGCGCTTTCGATCTGCTGGCGCAGGTCGGGCTGCGGCTCGTCCAGTACCACCCGCACCTCCAGCCAGGGCTGGCGGTTGGGGTCTTCGAGCAGGTCGATCACTGGCAGGTCAGCCAGTTGCTGCAACAATTCGCCCAGCGGTGCCGGGCCAACCCGTTGCAGGGCCACGGCGCGCGGTACCGGGCGCGGTTCGACACTGACCAGGCCGCTGCCGTCCAGCTCCACTTCCAGCACCTGGTGCGGGTAGTTGATTTCGGCAAACGACAGCGGGATCGGTGAGCCGCTGTAGCGGATGCGTTCTTCGCGGTTGACCTTCTGCGGTTTGTGCAGGTGGCCGAGGGCAACGTAGCTGATGGCTTTGTCGAACAGCTTGGCCGGCAGGGCCTCGGCGTTGCCGATGATCAGGCTGCGCTCGGAGTCTTCCGACACCGCGCCACCGGCCATGTGCGCATGGCTGATGGCGATCAGCGCCTGGTCTTTCTTGCGCTTCTTCTGCGCCGCGGCGATCAGTTGCTGGTGCACCTGGGCGATGCCTTGCAGGTAGTCGTCACCCAGCTGCGGGCCGGTGACCTCGGCCGGGCGCAGGAAGGGTAGGGCCAGGCACCAGGCGGCGACCTTGCCACGGCCGTTGGTAAGCGGGATCAGCAGGCGTTCGGCATCCAGCTGGCCATCGTCCAGCCAGTGCACACGGCCCAGCGCATGGGTACGCAGGCGGCGCATCAAGGCAGCAGGCAGCTCAATGCGGGAACCGGAGTCGTGGTTACCGGCGATCATCACGATGTCCAGCTTGGGCTGCTGCTCGTGGGCCTGGACGATGAAGTCGTAGAGGCGTTCCTGGGCTTTGACCGGCGGGTTGACCGTGTCGAAGATATCGCCCGCGATCAGCAGCGCGTCGGGCTGGCGCAGGCGCAGCTGGCCGAGCAACCAGTCGAGGAAGCAGGCGTGTTCGAAGTCGCGTTCCTGGCCGTGCAGGCTTTGGCCCAGGTGCCAGTCGGAGGTATGAAACAGACGCATGGATGACCTGTTGGTGTCGAGTCGGGCAAGCGAGGGCTTGGCTTTGGGGATGGGCGTTGCGCGAGGGCGGTATGGTAACCCAAGCATGGGGTCGGGGGGCAGGGCGGGGGATTGGGTGAGGGCTGCCAGGGTTTTGTCATCCCATTTTCAGCGCCTGTGAGATCGAGCGCCGCCCGCGCGGCGCTTCGCGGGGCAAGCCCGCTCCCACATTTGTTTCGGGCCAGTCACTCCTGTAAGGACACCGCTGTCTGCCTTGTTTGTTCGCTTCGATATCGGCTGCGCCGCTGCTGTTTATCAACCTCCAGCCATGCACCCAAGGGCGAGCGCGACAAAGGCACAGGAATAATTGGCCCGAAACAGATGTGGGAGCGGGCTTGCCCCGCGAAGCGCCGCGCGGGCGGCGCTCGATCTCACAGGCGCTGCAGATGTGCCGCCGAACACCTGTCAGCCCTGACGCAATCTCGTGTCAGGCACCGGCTGCGCCGGTGTTCGCGGGCTCGCCCGCTCCCACAGGTACCGTGCAAAGCTCACGGTATGCGCGATCAATGTGGGAGCGGGCATGCCCGCGAAGAGGCCCAGGCAGGCAGCCGATCACTTGGGATAAAGCGGCGGCAACCCGCCATTCTCCCCAGCCGGTAGCAACACCTGCTCCGCCGGCGGTATGGTGCCAATCGCGCGCCACAATTCCTCACCCTGCCAATACTGCCCGCTCTCGCTGTACAACGCCCCGTTCAACCCATCCAGCGCATCCGACAGCGGCACGAACCGCGCCGCCATTTCGGCCAGGGTTTCTGGCTGCTGCCGGGCCCAGGCGTCCAGCGCCTGGCGCGTTGCCTGGGGGTCGTTGGCCTGGCAGGCGCGCTTGAGGTCGTCCAGCAAGGTACGCGGGCTAGGCCCGTTCTGTGCGGCGCGTAGCACAGCCGGTTGCGAGCGGGCTCGCCACCACAGGACGAAGCCCAGCACGGTTGTGAGGGCGAACACCAGGGTGGCCAACTGCCAGGGCCACAGCAGGGTGCTGGCGCTGCTGTTGTCACCGGCCGGGGTATCGGCGCTCAGCGCCGGGTTGTCCTGCACGTTCAATGTGCGCGCCGGCAGGCTGGTGTGTTCCAGATGGTCTTCGCGGGTATTCCACCAGGCCACCTCCAGCGCTGGCAGGGCCAGTGTGCCGCTGTGGGTCGGCACCAGCGCCTCGCGTTCTTCGCGGTTGGCGGTCATGCCGCGGTCGCCGATTTCGTTGCGCAGCAGCGGCTGGTCAGGGTAACGGCGCAGGCCGATGATCTCGGTGGCCGGCAGCGGCGGCAGCTGGGTGCTGGACAAGCCTTCGGCGCGCAAGGTGATGTTGCGCGTCAGCGAGTCGCCAATCTGCACCTGCTGGCTGCCTGGGTCGGGGTTCCAGTGCTCTTCGAGGGTCAGGCTGCGGGCGGGCAGCCACGGCACTCCTGCGGGCCAGGCTGCGGGAATCGGCCGCACGGTGAGGCGCAAGGGCAGCGAGCTGACCTGCACTTGGCGGCCGGTGCGGGCCGTACCGGCCGCCTGCGGGGCTTCGTCATTGCTGGCTGCAGCGGTGGCAGTGAAGGTCAGTGGCGGAATTTCCAGAGTGCCACTTTGCTGGGCATATACGGCATAGCGGGTTTCGATCACGCCATGGCGTACGCCGTTGATTTCCTTTTCATAGGTGCGCGATTCGCCCAGCGGTTCGACCTTGGCATTCTCCAGTTGCAGCGGGCTGAGGTTGCTGTCGTCGTACAGCGCCACTGAGTGGTAGATGCGCAGGGTCAGCACGGCCTGCGCCTGGACGTAGACGTCGCTGCTGTCGAGGGTCGCTTCGATGAACACCTGCGAGGCGCTGTCCTGGCGGCTGGCATCGGCCTGCAGCACTTGCAGCTCGATGGCCTGGCTGTGCGACTGGCCCAGTTGCAGCTCGGGAATGCGCAGGCTGCCGCTGCGCCGTGGCAGCAGGGTGATGATCCAGCGGGTGCTGGCGCGGGTTTCGCCGTCGAGGGTGTGCAGGCTGTTGAGCTGGCGTGTGCCGCGCACTTCGAAGTCGCCTTCCAGGGCACGCAGGTCCGGCTTGCCGAACTGGGTCACGTCCTGGCTTTCCAGGGTCAGCTCCAGGCTTTCGCCGGCTTCCAGGCGGGTACGGTCGACGCTGGCTTGCAGCAGCGGTTCGGCCTGGGCCAGCACGGCCCACAGCAGGGTGAGAAGCAAGACGCCGAAGCGACTCATCGTGGGGTTTCCTGATGCAATTGCTGTTCATACCAGAATTTGCGCCGCAGCAGCTCCGCCGGGTTGTCGGGGATCTCCCGCAGCCATTGTTCCAGGGCCTGGCGTTGTTCGGCATCGAGATTGGTCGATACCGGCCGCTGCGGCGGCTGGATCACGCTGTCATCGGCGCCCGCCTGGTTCCCGGGCGCTGCCTGGCTGTTGTTGCTGCCTTCGCCGGGTTGTTCGGCGCTGGCCTGTTCTTCGTTGCCGGGTGTGCCCTGGGCCTGGCTGCTGGCCGAGCTGCTGTTGCCCTCGGTTTCGCTGCCAGGTGTACCTTGGGCATCGCTGCTGGCCGGTTGCTCTTCGGCTTTGGCCTCACGCTGTTGCAGCAGTTGCTGCACCAGCGCCTGGTTGTCCAGCGCCGCTTGCAGGTCGGGCTGGCGCTCCAGGGCTTGCTCGTAGGCGTCCAGGGCGGCCTCCAGTTCGCCGCTGCGGGCCAGGGCATTGCCTCGATTGTAGTGGGCTGTGGCCGTGTCGCCTTGGGAAAACGCCTCGGCGGCACCGGCATAGTCGCCCGCCTGGTACAGGGCCATGCCACGCCACTGTGGGTCCTGGAAGTGGCGTGCGGCGCTGGCCGGGCGGTTCTGTTCCAGCAGGCGCTGGCCTTGCTGGTCGGGGCGCAGCCACAGGTCGTTGAACTCGAAGGCTTGGCTGGGTTGTGGCTGGGCCAGCAGCAGCGGCAGGCAGAACAGCCAGCCACGCCGCCCCGCGCAGGCAGCCAGCAGCAACAGCGGGATCAGCAGCCAGTAACCCTGGTCGGCCCAGCTGTCCAGTTGCAGGGTCTGGCCATCATTGCGCGCAGTGCGCGGGTTATCGAACAGGCCCAGGCCGCGCAGGTCGAGGTCGTCGACGCGGGCATGCCGGTAGCGCCCGCCGGTGCTGCTGATAAAGCCCTTGAGGCCGACGCTGTCCAGGCGCGGCAGCAGGATGCCGCCATGCTCATCCTTGAGGTATTCGCCATTGGCCTGGCGCACCGGGGCGCCTTCGCGGCTGCCGATGCCCAGCATCAACAGGCTGGGGCCCTGGCGGCCGAGGGCCTGGCTGATGCCCTGGCGCTCCGGGGCACTGAGCGATGAGCCGATCAGCAGCAAACGGCCTTGGCCCAGACCGCTCTGGGCCAGCAGCGCCAGGCCTTTTTGCACGGCCAGGTCGGCGCGTTGGCCGGCTTGCGGCATGATCGACGGGTCGATGGCCTCCAGCAGGTTGCGGGTGGTGGCCAGGTCATCGGACAGCGGCACCAGCGTGTGCGCCGAGCCGGCATACACCACCAGTGCCGTCTGGCTGTCGCGGCGGTGTTCCAGCAGGTCGAGGATTTTGCGCCGGGCCTGTTCCAGGCGGTTCGGCGGGCTGTCTTCGGCCAGCATCTGCGGGGTCAGCTCCAGCAGGATCACCAGTGGGTCGGCCGGGCGTTGGCGGTTTTCTTCAACGCGCTGCCAGCTGGGCCCGAGCAGGGCCAGGATGACCAGCGCCCAGGCCAGCCCCAGCGCCACCCATGGCAGCTTGCTGGTGCTACCGCTGCCGCCGCCCAGCAATACGCCATGGAAGGCCGGCGGCAGAATCATCTGCCAGCGCCCGGCGCGCTTGCGCCGATGCCACAGCTTGTACAGCAGCCAGCCGAGCAGGGGCACGGCCAGCAGCCAGAGCGGGCGTAGCCATTGGGGCCACAGTTCGATCATCGCCGCCTCCTCAGGCGCAAGCGCTTCAGGCGTTGGCGCCATTCCGGGTGCGGCTGCAGGAAACGCGGTTTGCGCAGCAGGCGTTGCAGCAGGTTGTCGGGCCATTGCACTGCCACCACCAGCAGCACACTGAGCAGCAGCGCCAGGGCCAATGGCCAGGCGTACAGGGCCTGGGCCGTGCGTGCCCGGGTGGGTTGCTGGGCGACTGGCTCGAGCTGGTCGAGGGTGTCGCCGATGGCGTCCAGTTCGGCGCCGTCGTGGGCACGGAAATAGGCACCGTGGCTAATGTCGGCGATTTCCTTCAGCGAGGCTTCGTCCAGGTCCAGGCTCGGGTTGAGCCCGAGCAGGCCGGGGGTGCCACTGGCCTCCGGGTTGGCGCCGATGCCGATGGTATAGATGCGCACACCTTCCTGGGCTGCCAGGCGGGCGGCGGTCAGCGGGTGGATTTGCCCGCCGTTGTTGGCACCGTCAGTAATCAGTACCAGCACCCGGCTTTGTGCTGGCCGCTGGCGCAGGCGCTTGACCGCCAGGCCAATGGCATCGCCGATGGCGGTGTTTTTACCGGCGATGCCGATTTGTGCTTCGTCGAGGAAGGTGCGCACGGTGCGTCGGTCGAAGGTGAGCGGAGCTTGCAGATAGGCCTGGCTGCCGAACAGGATCAGGCCCACGCGGTCGCCTTCACGGTCTTGCAGGAAGTCACCCATCAGCGCCTTGACCAGGTCGAGGCGGCTGATGTCTTCGTTGTTCCACTGCATGTCGGGGAAATCCATCGACCCGGACACGTCCACCGCCACCAGCAGGTCCCGGCCGCTGGCGGCCACCGGCACCGGTTCGCCCAGCCATTGCGGGCGAGCGGCGGCGCACAGCAGCAACAGCCAGATGACCACGAACGGCGCCTGCTGGCGCCAGGTGGGCAGGTTGAGCCGTGCGCGGCGCCCGGCCAGGCTTTCCAGTTCGTTGAGGAAGCCTACCTTGAGCACCGGCTCGCCACTGTCGGCGGCCGGCAGTAGCAGGCGCGCCAGCCATGGCAGCGGCAACAGCGTGAAAACCCACGGCCAGGCCAGTTCAAACATGCTTGCGGATCCAGGTTTCGACGGCTTGGCTGAGCCCGACAATGGCTTTGTCGTCGAGCTTGCACTCGGGTTTGTAGGCACCTTCGACCAGCACCATCCAGCGGGTGAGGCCGGCGGCGGGGCAGCGGTTGTCGAGAAACGCCAGCCACTGACGGCCGTTCAGGGTGTGGCTGTTGGCGCCCGGATAGTGGCTGCGGCACAGCCGCTTGAGCAGTGCGTTTATCTGCTGCAGCCAGGCACCCGCCGGGGCGCCGTCGTAGGGGCGTGGCAGCAGGGCCAGTTCCGCCAGGGCGGCCACGCGCACCGGGTCGAGCGGTTGCTCGGCACGCACGATGCGGCGTTTGCCCGGGCGCCAGCGGCGCAGGCGCCACAGGCCCCAGCCCAGCAGTGGCAACAAGGCCAGCAACAGCCACCAGCCGGGCGCAGGTGGCCACAGGCCGACAGGCGCCGGTTCGATCAGCGGATGCAGCTGGTCGAGCGGGTTCATGACGCGTTCCTTGGGCGCTGGGCGTTCAGGTATTCGCGCAGTTGTTCGATCATGTCGCTTTGCGTGCTCAGCGGCATCAGCACGACGCGCAGTTTCTGTGCCATCAGCTCCCAGCGCTCGATGCGCGCCTCGGCCTGCTGGCGGTAGGCCTGGCGCAGGTTGGCGTCCAGCGTATCGAGCTCCAGCTGGGCGCTGCGCTGGGCAAAGCGCAGCAGCCCGGCGGCGGGCAGGGCGTGGTCGAGCGGGTCGGACACCGGCAACAGCAACAGGTCGCAGTGGCGCGAGAGCATGGCCAGGTGCTGTTCGCACTGCGCGGTCAGCGAGCGCTCGTCACAGATGACGATGGCCAGGCTGCCCGGGCGCAGCACCTCCCGCGCCCGGCGCAGCGCCAGGCCAAGGCTGTCGGCCTGGGGCACGGCTTCGGTGTGCAGCGACTGGTTGACCTTGGCCAGGCGGTTGAGCAGTTGCAGCAGGCTTTGCTTGCTGCGCCGGGGCTTGATTTCGTGCGGGTCGTTGTCGCCGAACACCAGCCCGCCGATGCGGTCGTTGTGGCCCAGCGCAGCCCAGCCGAACAGGGCCGCGGCCTGGGCCGCCAGCACCGACTTGAACATCAGCCCGGAACCGAAAAACAGCCGCTGGCTTTGCTCGACAAGAATGAAGATGGGCCTTTCGCGCTCTTCGTGGAACAGCTTGGTGTGTGGTTCCTGGGTGCGTGCAGTGACCCGCCAGTCGATGTTGCGCACATCGTCGCCGGCCTGGTACACCCGCACCTGGTCGAAGTCCACCCCACGCCCACGCAGCTTGGAGTGGTGCAGGCCCACCAGCGGGCTGCGCTGGCCGGGCTTGGAGAACAGCTGGATTTCGCGCACGCGGTGGCGCATGTCGATCAGCTCGGCGAGGCCGATGCGGATGCCTGGTTCGGCCAGCTGAGTGGTGGGCATGGGGTCAGGCAACGGCGACGACGTCGAGGATGCGCTGGACCACGCGGTCCTGGTCGATCCCCGCCGCCTCGGCCTCGAACGAGAGGATGATGCGATGGCGCAGCACGTCGAACAGCACCGCCTGGATGTCTTCGGGGCTGACAAAGTCGCGCCCGGCCAGCCAGGCGTGTGCGCGTGCGCAACGGTCCAGCGAAATGGAACCCCGCGGGCTGGCGCCGTAGGCGATCCAGTCGGCCAGTTCGGCGTCGAATTTTGCCGGGGTGCGGGTGGCCATGACCAGCTGCACCAGGTATTCCTCCACCGCGTCGGCCATGTACAGGCCAAGGATTTCCTTGCGTGCGGCAAAAATCGCTTGCTGGCTGACCCGGCGTTCGGGCTTGGTCTCGCCGCCCAGGGCTTCGCCACGGGCCTGTGCCAGGATGCGCCGCTCCACCGCGGCGTCGGGGAAGCCGATTTTCACGTGCATCAGGAAGCGGTCGAGCTGCGCTTCGGGCAGCGGGTAGGTGCCCTCCTGCTCGATGGGGTTCTGCGTGGCCATGACCAAAAACAGCGGCGACAGGTCGTAGGTGCTGCGGCCCACGCTGACCTGGCGCTCGGCCATGGCTTCAAGCAGTGCCGACTGTACCTTGGCCGGGGCACGGTTGATTTCGTCGGCCAGCACCAGGTTATGGAAGATCGGCCCCTGCTGGAACACGAAGCTGCCGGTTTCCGGGCGGTAGATTTCGGTGCCGGTGATGTCGGCCGGGAGCAGGTCGGGGGTGAACTGAATGCGATGGAACTGCGCCTCGATGCCTTCGGCGAGCTCTTTGATGGCTTTGGTCTTGGCCAGGCCCGGGGCACCTTCGACCAGCATGTGGCCGTCGGCCAGCAGCACGATCAACAGCCGCTCGACCAGTTTTTCCTGGCCTAGGATCTGGGAAGAAAGAAAGGTGCGCAGCGCGATCAGCGCTTCACGGTGTTCCATCGGCGACGGTTCCTGGTAGGGGGCCACAGGCGGGCTGGAGTCAGCTGCCCTGGCAAGGGCTGATACTTTAATCCATCCGGAGGGGTGGCGACTAATGGCGGCAGGGAAATTTATCCGTGCCGTGGGCCATGCCGATACAGAAATATCCTGCAAAAGGCTGGCCATAGGCTGATGTTCTGTTGCGCCGGTCTGGCGCCTGCTTGTGCTTTTGACGCAAGCAGGAGCGCAATGATGATCTTGAAATTCGGCGTGTTTTTCGATGGCACCGGTAACAACCAGCACAATGTGATGCCGACGCAGGCCAACGGTGGCAAGGGCGGCAGCTATACCAACGCATTGAGCAATGTGGCGCTGTTGCACGCGCTTTATCCGGCAGAGGGGGCCAGCGCCGACGGCTGCTTGGCGTTTCTCAGCCGCTATGTCGAGGGGGTGGGTACACTGGCCGGCGCGGAGGATCATGCGTATGCCTCGGCGACCGGGCGGGGGCGCACTGGCGTCGAAGCGCGAGTCACCGAGGCATTGGCGGATATCGCCGGGCAGTTGCAGGAGTGGCAGCACACCCATCCGCAGGCAACACTCGAGGGGGTCGAGTTCGACCTGTTCGGCTTCAGCCGCGGTGCGGCGGCGGTGCGGCACCTGGCAAATCTGCTGCACGCTGACGGGGGCAGGGTGCTGGCCGTTACATGCGGCATCACGATCAACTTCATAGGCCTGTTCGACACCGTGGCGGCGATCATTGCGCCGTTACAGGGTGACTTTGACCCTGCC
The DNA here is from genome assembly GCF_044769185.1 of Pseudomonas sp. NPDC090592. NCBI lineage: Bacteria > Pseudomonadati > Pseudomonadota > Gammaproteobacteria > Pseudomonadales > Pseudomonadaceae > Pseudomonas > Pseudomonas sp. NPDC090592. The sequence goes on along the minus strand of NZ_JBIVXJ010000020.1, from coordinate 68,826 downwards.
GACGCTCGCCATGGCGGTCTACGCCTGGGCCTTGGGGCGGGCATGGCGCGCAAGGTGGCGCAATTGGTTGCGGGGGATGAGCAGCGGCACAACTTCCCGCTGGTGTGCAGCGGGCACGACATCGTGTTGCCGGGTGTGCATTCGAACATCGGCGGTGGTTACCCGGACTTCACCCAGGAGCAGGTGCTGTTGTGCAAGCCTCAGTCGCAACGTGTGCCATCGACCATGCGCGCCGACCAGACGTGCGTGCATGCCAAGGTGAGTGAACTGCTGGATGCAGAATTTGGCGGCCAGGGCGCGAGGGTGATTACCTGGGAGGAACCGATTTCCGGCGGGCGTCCGGGCGAGACGCAGAAGCAGGTGTATGCGGCGGTGTACCGGGAGCGGGAGGTGGCGGGTCAGCTTTCACGGGTTTACCTGAGTGTCATGCGGGCGCTGGCGGTGCGTGCTGGGGTACCGTTTGGGCCGTTGGGCGGGCAGGCGGAGCACCGGGTGCCTGATGAGCTGGTGGGTATCAGCCGCAAGCTGCATGATTTTGCCTTGGGTGCCAGTGACGAGGTGGGGTTGACCGAGCAGGAGCAAGGCTTGCTGCGTGCTAGGTACGTGCATACGTCGGCGAACTGGAATGCGGTGAAGGGGTTGCGCAACAGTGTGCTGGATGTGCTGTTTGTCAATCGGCCGGGGATAGAGGGGCGAGTGGTGCATGCGAACCCGGTATAGCGTTATGGGGGCTGCCTGGTGCCTGTCTTGGGGTTTGCAGCGCCTGTGAGATCGAGCGCCGCCCGCGCGGCGCTTCGCGGCACAAGGCCGCTCCCACATTTGTTGCAACGTGGCCATGCCTGTGGGAGAGGCGTTGTCAGCCTTGGCGCATGTCTTGAGACGGGTGGGCGGCAGCAGCGCCAGTCGGGAAATCGAGTCGGCCCGACAAGGCTGACAACCATGGCCTGACAGGTTCGGCACGTTGCAACAAATGTGGGAGCGGCCTTGTGCCGCGAAGCGCCGCGCGGGCGGCGCTCGATCTCACAGGCGCTGCATACCTTGCGACAAGCACCTGTCAGCCCCGATACGTTTCCATCAGCTTGTCGCGGAACACATACAGCTTCTGGTTCATGTCATCCCAATCGTTGGCACGCAGTGCGTCAGGCGTTTGAACGAAGCGCCGGTCGGTGAGGGTGGCCAGTTCGGCTTCGGATGCTGCAATCAGTAGTTCGACTACCTCCCTGGTAAACTCCATGTGGCACTGGAAGCCATAAACCAGCGGAGTGTACTCGACGATCTGCCGTGGGCAGCCTTCGCTCGTGGCCAGGACCTTGGCGTCGGCCGTCAGGCCCGGCATGTCGTTGTGCCAATGGCCGACTTGCAGCACCTCGCCAAAGTGGCTGACCTTCTCATTGGCTTTGCCTTCGGGCGTGAGGCTGATGGGGAATTTGCCAATCTCTTTTTCCGGGCTGTGAGCAAACCTGGCACCTAGCGCCTCGCCGATCAACTGGGAGCCCAGGCACACCCCGACGACCGCTTTGCCAGCCGTGATGGCTTGCCGGATCAGCCGGCATTCGCTGGCCGCGTCAAAGTGTGGGCATTGCGCGACGGTGGTGGCAGGGTCTTGCGGCCCGCCTAGCACGACCAACAAGTCGAAATGGCTGGCATCTGCAGGCAGGGGATGACCGGCATAGACACGAGAAAAACCGGCCTCGTGGCCTCGCGTCTTGACCCAGGTTTCGTACGCACCAGGCGCTTCGAATGATTCGTGGACGATGAAGTGGACTTTCATTCTGGTTCTCTATGCAGAGGGTGCAGCAGGCACAACCCGGCAGCGAGGTGCTACCGGGTAAGTGTCGAAGTGGTCAGTTGGTCGCGCCTAGTGCTTTCAGCAAGCCTTTAAGGTAGTTGCTGCCTTGCTCATCCAGCGGCTGCAGTGGCAGGCGCGGCGCGCCGACGTCCTGGCCGAGCATTTTCAGGCCGGCCTTGATGGTGGTGGGCAGACCGCGGCGGGTGATGTATTCCAGCAGCTCGAATTGGCGATAGAACAGCGCGCGGGCTTCGGCCAGGTCGCCCTGCTGCACCGCATCCCACAACGCCAGGTTGAGTGCCGGGATCAGGTTGGGTGCGGCGGTGCACCAGCCGGTGGCGCCGGCTACCAGGGCTTCCAGGGTCAGCGGGTTGCAACCGTTATAGAAGGCCACTTGGCCATCGGTAGCCTTGAACAGGCGGTGCATGCGCTGAATGTCGCCAGTGCTTTCCTTGACCATGGTCACATTGGGCACTTCGTCGAGAATGCGCAGGATCAGCTCCACCGACAGGTCAGTGCCACTGGTGCCCGGGTTGTTGTAGAGCATGATCGGGATGTCGATGGCCGCGCCGACGGCCTTGTAATGGGCAACCACTTCCGCTTCGGTGAGCTTCCAGTAGGAAACGGGCAACACCATCACCGCCGTCGCGCCACAGGCTTGCGCCAGACGGGCGCGCTGCACGGTACGTGCAGTGGTCAGGTCGGAAACGCTGACCACGCTGGGCACGCGGCCGGCAATGCGCGCCTGGCTGAAGCGCGCTGCGGCTTCCCATTCGCTGTCGGACAGGTAGGCCCCTTCGCCAGTGCTGCCCAGCGGGGCGATGGCGTGCACGCCGTCTGCGATCAGGCTGTCGATGGACGTGCCCAGGGCTTCCAGGTCAAGCGTGCCCTCAGCCGTGAAAGGAGTAATGGTGTAGCCGATAACGCCGCGAATTACAGGTGTAGACATGACCAGGCACCTCTGCCGTTATTGAGGAAAGAATACAGCGCCAATCAGCCCAGGCAGTCGCCATGGGCACGCAAGGCACGGCGCGCGTAGTAGCTGAACGCGGCACCATGACGTTTGGGGGTGGAGATCCAGTCGTGGGCTTCTTTGCCCAGCGCTTCGGGGATGGGGCGGATGTCACCGGCGCCCATGGCCAGCAGTTGCATCTTTGCCGCGCGCTCGAACAGCAGGGCGAGCACGCAGGCTTCTTCGATCGAGCCACCGGCAATCAGCAGGCCGTGGTGGGAAAGCAGGATGGCGCGCTTGTCGCCGATCGCCTTCGAGATGATTTCGCCTTCTTCATTGCCTACCGGCACGCCTGGCCACTCCTTGAGGAACGCGCAGTCGTCGAACAGCGGGCACAGGTCCATGTGCGAGATCGCCAGCGGCACCTCCAGCATCGACAGGGCGGCGCTGTGTAGCGGGTGGGTGTGAATGATGCAGTTGACGTCGGGGCGGGCGCGGTACAGCCAGCTGTGGAAACGGTTGGCCGGGTTGGCCATGCCGCGGCCTTGCAGCACGGTGAGGTCTTCGTCCACGACCAGCAGGTTGGAGGCGGCGATCTCGTCGAAGCCCAGGCCCAGTTGTTGGGTGTAGTAGGTGCCGGGCTCCTGCGCACGTGCGGTGATCTGCCCAGCCAGGCCAGAGTCGTGGCCGCCGTCGAACAGGATGCGGCAGGTGAGGGCGAGTTTTTGACGTGCGCTGTAGGTGTTGTCGGCCAGTGCCGTGAGCATCTGTTGCTGGGCGAGTTTGACCAACTGGTCCTTGGGGGTGTGCATGGTGGTCGTCATGGGCGGTACCTGTGTGAGAAAGGGCGGGCACTGGCTGATCGTCGTAGGGGCGTTGCCAGGACACATGGCGATATTAATGACACATTGTGTCATACGCAAGCATTGTGTCATCCACAAAAAGGGCCGCTTTGCGCCGCATCGCCGGCAAGCCAGCTCCCACAGGCGTGCGCAAAACTTGAGGTTGTCGCGTTACATGTGGGAGCTGGCTTGCCGGCGATGCGGCGCAAAGCGCCCCCGGTGGTGTTGAAGACGGTATGAAGGGGTTAGAAGCTGCCGCGCAGGGTCAGCTGGAGCGGCCTTGTGTGGCCAAGGATGGGCAGAATCAGCAACGTGCTCGTTATGCTGATGATCTTGTAGTCGAAGGAGGGCGACAGGTTTCTAGCATCGACGACAGGTCGATGCAAAGAGAGGAAGACCCGCGAGAACGGGTCTGACCTGAAATGTTTCTATCTCCCGTTCGATAGTTCAAGAAGGGTATAGGCAACAATCATCCAGATACAACCCAGTAGTGTTAGCCAGGTTGCAAGCGCCAACTTGATTTTTAGCGACGCAGGAAAGCGCTTCAATTCATCAGGATCTAACCTGCCTCTGCGCAATGCCAAGCCTGGAAATGTGATTAGCCCAGCGATCGTGCACATCAGCATCCATCGCCACTTGAACCTTCGCCCCACCCACGCTTGCTTGATGGACTCAAGGTAAGGGTTACTCTTAATCGCGGAGCACGCCAAATCGTAATCTTTCCTGAGTACGAGAAAGGCAAGAATCGCGGGGCCAGGGAGTCCAATTACAAATGGCCCTGTTACCAATATTATCTTCGCCAAGACCGGCCAGTCGTTGATGTCAATCATTCGTAAACTCGTACAAAAAATCACCGTACCGGTCATGGCCACCCATGGGCATCGGAAAATAAGAAGACTCGCAAGTGCGGGTCTAATCACTCACTAAATTAATGACTCCCGATCACATAGGCGACCGCTAGCCACGCTGAGCCTATTAATATGAGCCAACTGGAAATAACCAATTTACGCCTCAGTCTTGAAGGAAAATCCTTTAATTCATCAGCATCGACAACGCCTATTCTTGAATGAAAATGAGGAAAGGCCAGTAGGCCGCAAATCGCACAGACCACCATCCATCGTGCACGGTAGCTAGTGGTTCCCAAAAACCGCTTCGTCTGCTCTAAATAGGCATTGCTTCGTATAGCGCTATTGACAACCTCAAACTCGCTAGACCATGCGGCATAACCGGTAACTGCCAGGCCGATAGCACTCAAAGAAAATGGCGCGGCTAGAAACAACAACTGGATTGTCAGTGGCCAGCTATTGATATCAATCAGCGATGGACTCATAGATCTTATCTCCCAGCATCTCCCCAGCAGCCGCGCCAGCCAAGCCGCCAGCGATGGAGCCGGCTCCGACAAGAGCAATACTCCATACTGGAGCCGTAATGCCTGCGGCTTCAATAGAAGGCGGTAATAGAAAATGGCTAACCGCAAAAAAGTTTCAAGTGGAAAACGTACGGCTGAAAACCGAAAATCCGTACTTTCGGGTCTGCGCCATTCTCATTTTATAATAAAAATGTAACCAGTCAGGGTCCAAAGCAGCGCAATCGAAATCAGCCAGAGCGCAATGACCATTTTTCGCCTCAAGCATGATGGAAATCTTTTAATTTCTTTTTCATCAAGCCAGCCCATATGTAGATAAAATCGAGGAAACGTGACTATGGCGCTCACCGCGCTCATCAGCAGGCAGCGAGACCGCAGGCTCCCACCTCCCCAGACGGACTTCATCTGCTCCAGATAGGGATTGCTTGTGATGGCTGACAAGGCAACTTCAAAATCGCGGGACATTGCGATTTTAAAATTAATAGCCAGACCCGTGAAGCCAGTGACAAACGGGACAATCAGGAATGCTAGCTTAAGAAGAGGCGACCAACTCTCGAAGTCAATCATCTGTCACCTCATACAGCAATTCCCCAGCTTTCTCTCCGAAAGCGCCAACGCCAATAGAACCAGCCGCAGAGCCAGCGCCAACCATCACAATCCCACATGCCGGAAGGCCAATCCCAGCCGTACCGAGCGAGAAAACACCGCACAGCGCGGTTGCACCAGCACCTCCTGCCCAGGCCCCAAGCATGCCTCCCCCCAGTCCACCTGCGAAGCTACCCGTTTCAGTGAAACGAACCTTCTTACAATCACCTGTTTCGCCAGCCCGACAAACTTCCTGAACTTTTAGATATGAGGAGGTCCCACCCAGTCCTATTGCAGCGTACCCTCCATACTCAAGGTACTTGCTGAGCCGCGCTACCTTATCCAGATGCGTCGCATACCCCGGAATCTGCCCCGGTCCGCCCGCTTTCGACCAGTGGTGCACCAGGCTCTTCGTCGAGATGCTCAAGCTCTTCCTCAAGCGCTCATAGTTCCCAAGATTCAACTGTTTGTTCAACAGTGCTGTTTTCAGCTGCCCATCCAGCTGCTGCAGAAGCCGCCGCCGTTCGGCAAAGAAGCCCGGGCTGTTCAAGTGGCCATGACGCATGAACTCCCGTTGGTGCAGTTGCTCGATACTGTTCAACGTATGACTGACCTGCTTCAAACCTTGATCCAGCATGTCCTTGCCCACACCCATGGAAAGGCTGGCGTCGCTGAGCAAGCCGGCGATTTCGGCCTGGTGCTCCATCATGAAATCCGCTTCGGCGAAATCGAGCACTTCCAGCGCGCGGCGTGCGTGTTGCGCCGCGGCCATCAACTGGCCTTCCTCGCGGGTACAGGCATCACCGTTGTCAGGATCACCAATAACGAAGATTTCCCCTGCTTTGAAGCCCTGTTCAAACGTCGGGTTGAGCCGCTGCAATCGGGAAATTGGCAACGTGGCGTCGTGCTCGGCCAGTTGCAGCAGCACCTGTGGGAACGACATGCGTCGAGGAATCACGTAAAAGCCAGGTTCCAGTGTGCCGGGCAATCCGCCAATTACAGGCTGGGAGAAGCGTGTGGGGTTGGCGCTGGTTGCCGGCTCGGCCAAGTGGCTATTGGCATGCCCTGCAATGGCATACAGGGTCGGCGGTGCTTGATACAACGGCGCGACCACCCGGTTGCTGCCCGGGGAACAGCCACAGATAACCAGCGCACCGTCCATGGCCACCCGCTGGCCATCGGAAATGAAGTGGTCCACGCCTTCGGCGACAGTGCCCACCTGCCCACAAAGGGGACATGCCGTGGTGTGGTCGCCTTCACGAAGCACCATTCGCCCTTCATTCAGATACCCGTGCCCCGTTGCAATGCAGACAGCACCCGTCGTGGTGACATCGCCATCTACTGCCTGGCCTTTTCCCTCTAGGCTGACGCGCATATACAAATTCCCTGTGCATGGTTGAGGTTAAAAACCTAACATCTGCCAAGGGGCCTTAAGTGCGCACTGAAGAAATTCAGATGATTCTTACAAGTTGTTTGAACTTTACGTTGTGCCTGCGGTTGATCGCGACGCGGGTGATAGGATGGTGCGCTGATTTATCGATACGGTGACGCAATGGCGCTTGGACCACACATGCGGCTCGCAAGGCAAGCCGACCTTGCTGCGCTCTTTGATCTTGATGCAATCACGCAGTGCGAAGAAAGCCGACGGGAGTTCATTACCCGCGCGGTAGCTTGCGGCCAGTGCTGGGTGGCAACGGATGCTGAAGATACCGCACTGCTGCTGGGCTATGGCGTGTTGGATAAATCATTTTTCGGGCAGGACTTCATCCCGCTCATCGTCGTACGGGATTCGGCCCGTCGCCGTGGTGTAGGCATAGCCATTCTTCGTGGGTTGGAATCCCAGGCCCTGGGGGCCAAGCTGTTTACCTCGACCAACGCGTCGAACCTGTCGATGCAGGCGCTGCTTGAGAAGTGTGGCTTTATTGGCAGTGGTCAGGTTGAAAACCTGGATGAACGCGACCCAGAGCTGGTTTTTGTGAAGCTCAGAGCCTGATGCCTGCACCGGCAATGCCGCGCGGCGGGTTCTTCGCGGGCGCGCCCGCTCCCACAGGTACAACGCAGGCTTCAGGCCATGCAGCACCTGTGGGAGCAGCCGGGTTGCTCAAGAACTAAAAGCTGACGCGATCCCTGTGGGAGCGGGCTTGCCCGCGAACACCGGCAACGCCGGTGCCATTGCAAAGCGCGTCCAGCCTGGCTGTCGCATGCCCTTGTGGATACTGCCGGAACGCATGCGAGATGACGCTGATCAGTTGCACATCCCTGACCGGGTCCAACCCCGGAAAACGCTTGCCATCAAGGTCAACGTCACAGGTCAGCACGGCCTCGACACTACCGTCGTTGTCCTGATACACCTGCCTGATCGCCCGGGCTTCCAGCGCCTTGTCGTCTTCGCTGCGCAAGGCATGGTGAATGGCCAGTGCCGCGCCAAACGCCAGCGCCGGGGTTTCGATACCATGCTTGCGGGCAAGGTCGATGCTGCTGAAGATGCGTTCGTTGCGCTGAAGCTTGCGCAACGGGTCGCGCCCCACCCGGGCACAGGGGTCTTTGAACGAGGTTTTGCAGCGTTCCAGGAAGGTGTCGGCAAAACGGCTGACCACCTCCGCCATCTGTGGGTACTCCGCCACCAGTGCGGGCCCGACTTCCTGGCGAATCAGGCGTTCGGCCAGTTCGCTCACCCGTGCATCGCCCATACCCTGGCCTACCGAGTCATGGCCCAACAGGCTGGCGTACCAGGCGACGATGGCATGCGGGCCGTTCCACAGGCGGTTCTTGATGATCTGGATCTGGGTGATGTCACGCACCGTTTTCACCTGGCGCAGGCGTTCGAGCAGGTCACTGCCGTGCTCTACATACAGCGGCATGTCGGGCTCGCTGTTGAACAGGATCAGGTGCAACTGGCTCATCGCGCTGCTGGGCTGGGCGAACGGCCTGAAACGCCCGATCAGTCGCTCGTATTCAGGCACTGGCCTTGATGCCTTTTTGGCGATGGCTGGCTCGTCTTCCAGGCTGTTCTGGAACATCTGCGACTTGATGCGCAGTTGCCGCACCAATGCGTCGTTGCTGAGCTTGGAGACAATGCGGCTGACGACGGTTTCGGCGAAACGGGTCTTTTCCAGCACTTGCTGCCCAATGGCTGGCGGGCACAGCAATACCAGCTCCGCTTGCACATGGCGGCGCACGAACGCGGCGCCGCCCACCTTGTTCAGCACGATCAGCAAGGTCAGCTCACGGCCACGTCGTTCGAAGCGTTGCAGTAGCCCCTTGGCAATCACCTTCGCCTGGTTGCGGATGGCCTGTTCCGGGAGGCTCAGGCCGATGATTTCGGCCGCGGTGTACATGCCGATGACTGCGTCGTCATCGTCCAGGTCGATCATGCGCACGTTGTCGATGGTCTGGTCGAACGATGTAGCACCGTAGCGCACGCTGTAACGGCCGAAGGCATTGACGCTTTCGCGAAGCATGCGCGAGCGGGTCGCGGCGATGATTTCACATGGCCGGGTGTAGCCATCCCAGTGGGAGAAAACCTGCGTCAGGTAGCCACCCCCGATGGCGCCGAAACCATGAATGCCCACGCGGAACTGGTTCATGGAGGCCGGGAAGCTTTCGTTCAGTTCGGGCATGCCAAGGTCGGGCACGCACTCGCTCAAATCCGCCAGGAATTCAGTCATGCTGCGGTAGGCCTTGAGCGCGCCTGCCTTGATCTCGGCAGCAGGTGGCTTGATGTCTTCGATCAGGATCGCCTGGCCTTCGGCACGCATGGCCGACAGCATGCCGTTCTCCGAATCCTCGACCATGAAGCATTGGCCCGGCTCGCAATTGAGCGCGCGGGCGGCTTTCAGGAAAATCTCGGGGTGGGGTTTGCCCTGGCTGACTTCATCGCCGCAGACGGTGATGTCGAAGTACTTCAGCACGTTGGCGTTGATCAGGTATTCCTCGGCAATGGCACGGCGGCTGGACGTGGCCACCGCCATGGTCAAGCCTGACTTGCGCAAGCGCTCCAGCACTTCCAGCAGGCCGGCCTTGACCGGTACACCGTGATTGCGCACATGCTCCAGCTCAAGTTCATCCGCACGTTTGCGGATTTCGGCGTAGGGGAAATCTTCACCGTTGTGCGCCTTGGCCAAGGCTTCTGCCTTGGTCGCGCTCAGGCCCAGCGAGCCGATCAGTGTGTGCTCGCCCAGCGCTTTGCCGAAGATTTCCAGCGAAGCTTGTTTCAGCGTCTTGAAGCGCAAGCGCTCGGTGTCGAAGAGGGTGCCATCCATATCGAAGATGGCGCTGAGAATCTGTTTACCTTGAAAGAAAAGCATTGCGTGTTGCCCCTGTGGGTGCGTCAGACATCTCGCCTGTAGCAAGCGAGTACGGCGTGTGAACTGCAGCGTCGGCAGTCAGGTCGGGGGCACGCGTTTGGCAGGTACACGCTCAGGCGTGACACAGAAGTAGGGCGGGGCGGAGCGGGGAGTGCAGAGGAGGTTTGCAACCTTTGAGGCAAGGCGGGCGGCTCGTTTGGCCTTGAGGTCACGCCCACTGGCTGCAGTCGGTTTTGCAGGCAGTGGGCGCAAATAGCGATGGATACGTGTGATTCCAAGCATAAGGTGCTTTGCTTCCTTTTTCGTCATGGGTGATCCTTTTTCAGCCTTGCACGTATGCGCCGCGACATGCAAGGCTTGGCCTCCCGCTCGTATCCCGCAACAAGGTGAACCGCAATGACCAAAGCTACCGACCAGGCTTTTTACGACCGCGCCGACGCGCACATCGAACTGGCCAACCAGCAGATCGAAAAGTTCGAGGACCTGGGCAAGGTAAGCGCTTCGCTGACCTTTGGTGCGGCACGTTTCAGCGCCTGGATGAGCGCCCGCAGTTTCAAGAGCGGCGCCGAGCTGGGCGCAGCGAGGGAAGAGATTCTGAAGTACTTCTGCGAGCAGTACCGGATGATGCTCGAGGACAACCTCGACGAGCATATCGAGCATTTTGACCAGTACATGCTGGGCAAGAACGAATAAGACCGCAGGCGCTGCATACCTCGTGGCCAACACCTGTCAGCCCTGACGCAATTCCTATGGGAGCGGGTTTACCCGCGAAGAAGCCACCGTAGTGGATGGCACCGGCTTTGCCGGTGTTCGCGGGCATGCCCGCTCCCACAGATAATGCACCTTTTTCCTACCTACGATATCGCCATCTGGTGATGGCGCAGGCGGACGACATGTCCGCCCCTGAACTACCTGTTGCGCCCCGATTCAACGGCGCAGCAGGCGCGAAATCACCAGTGTCACGGCGGCGGTGATGGCCAGTGCGGCGATAGGTTTTTCCTTGACGAACGAAGACACCGTGTCCAGGGCATCACCGTAGGTCTTGGTCACCTGGCCTGCAGCCTGACGCGCATCGCCTTCGGCTTCCAGCGCCGGGTCTTCGACCAGCCGGCCCACAGCGCTCTGCGCTTTGCCTGCAAGGTTCTCTGCAACGCCTTCGATCTGTTCGCGTTTCATGATGGCTTAGTTCCTTCCTGTGAGTGGCTTGGGTTAACAGCACAGGGTTAGGGCGTTGGCAGGCCACAATCGTTCCAAAAAGCTTGCCTGCCCCTCTGGGGGCAACTGTCTTGCTCAATTTCTAAAAGCTGGCGCGAATCCCTGTGGGAGCGGGCTTGCCCGCGAACACCGGCAAAGCCGGTGCCATCCACCGCGTTGCCTGCTTCGCGGGCACGCCCGCTCCCACAATGTTTGCGCAAGTCTGCAGGCTAGCGGGCTTTCTTCTCGAGAATTCTCGCCCCGGTGCCTTCCTTCGCCAGCACATCCTCGGGGTTGCGCAGTGGGCAATCTTCCAGTGACAGGCAGCCGCAGCCAATGCAGTTGTCCAGGCTGTCGCGCAGCGCCTCCAGCGTGCGGATGCGGGCGTTCAGGTCTTCGCGCCAGGCCGTGGACATCTCGCCCCATTGCGCCGCGGTCAGCTTGCTGTTTGGCGCATAACGGCTGAAGGCCTGCTTGATTTCCTCCAGCGGAATACCGGTGCGTTGTGCCACCTTGATGATCGCCAGCGTACGCAGCACCAGCGAGGGAAAACGGCGCTGGTTGCCGGCTGTGCGGACACTGGCGATCAGCCCCTTGGACTCGTAGAAGTGCAGCGCAGACACTGCCACGCCGCTGCGTTTGGCCACTTCGCCTACCGTGAGCATCCGCGTGTTGTCCGCTGCCATGCCTGTTGACCTCAAGTTAAGTTGAGCTCTTATAGTCCTGCCCGATCTTCCCCGCAACCGCTTTCCTGATGATCGGAGCACTGGATGAACAAAAGGACGTTACTGGCCTGCGCCGGCGCTGTGGCAGGTGTGCTGGCCACTGCCTATGCGCTGGTAGGTAGTGGTTCGGCGCCACCCGCCACGGCGGCGTGGCCTGCAACCAAGGTGGCGCTGGCCACCGCCGAACAGGTGCAGGTGGCGCGGCAGAACTTTGCCTCGGGGGAGCTTGAGGCTGTCAACCAGGTGCAGGTGGCGGCGGAGGTGGCAGGGCGCATTACCGGCATCGCATTCGAGTCGGGGCAGGCGGTAACGGCCGGGCAGGTGCTGGTGCAACTCAATGACGCGCCGGAGCAGGCCCAGCGCGTGCAGTTGCGGGCCAAGCTGCGTAACGCCGAGGTGGTGTTGCAGCGCAGCCGCAAACTGCTGGCAATGCATGCCGTTTCGCAGGAACTGTTCGACAACGCGGCCACCTCCGTGGATGTGGCCCGTGGCGAGTTGCAGCACGTCGAGGCGCTGATTGCGCAGAAGGCCATCCGTGCGCCGTTTGCCGGCAAGCTTGGCATCCGTCGGGTACATCAGGGCCAGTACCTGGGCGCTGGCGAGACCATCGTCAGCCTGGCAGACACCCGCCAGTTGCACGTCAACTTTTCCCTGGGCGAGCAGGCCGCCCCCGACGTGCATGTCGGGCAGGTGCTGGCACTGGGTGTGGATGCCGTGCGCAGCCAAGGTTTCCAGGCCCAGGTAGTGGCGGTCGACCCGGTTATCAGCAAGGCGCGCCTGGTGCAGGTGCAGGCAGCGCTGCCGAACCCGAACGGGCAGTTGCAGCCGGGCATGTACGCCAGCGTGCGCCTGGATGCTGCGCAGCCGTCGACCGTGCTGGCCGTGCCGGAAACCGCAATCACCTACACCGCCTATGGGCAGACGGTGTTCGTTGCGACCCAGGATGCGCAACATGGCACCCGGGTCGGCCGAGTGCGGGTTACCACCGGTGAGCGCTGGCAGGGGCGAGTGGAGGTGACCTCCGGGTTGGCGCCAGGTGACCGGGTGGTGGTGTCCGGCCAGCTCAAGCTGAGCGATGGCATGCCGGTGGAGCCGGTGGCGCAGGACAGCCTGCAGGCCAACCTGGGAGGGCGGCAGCCGTGAAGTTTACCGACCTCTTCGTGCGCCGCCCGGTGCTGGCACTGGTGGTCAGCAGCCTGATCATCCTGTTGGGGCTGTTTGCCATGGGCAAGCTGCCGATCCGCCAGTACCCGTTGCTGGAAAGCTCCACCATCACCATCAGCACCGAGTACCCCGGCGCCTCCGCCGAGCTGATGCAAGGCTTTGTGACCCAGCCGATTACCCAGGCGGTGTCGTCGGTGGAGGGCATCGACTACCTGTCTTCGTCGTCGCAGCAGGGGCGCAGCCTGATCACCCTGCGCATGGTGCTGAACCGCGATTCGACCCAGGCGTTGGCCGAGACCATGGCCAAGGTCAACCAGGTGCGCTATCGCCTGCCGGAAAAGGCCTACGACCCAGTGGTGGAACTGTCGGCAGGTGACTCCACGGCTGTGGCCTACGTGGGTTTTGCCAGCGATACCCTGTCGATACCCGAGCTGAGCGATTACCTGTCGCGGGTGGTGGAGCCGCAGTTCTCCGGCATCGATGGCGTAGCCAAGGTGCAGTCGTTTGGCGGGCAGCGCCTGGCGATGCGCCTGTGGCTGGACAACGAGCGCATGGCCGGGCGCGGGGTGACGGCAGCCGACGTGGCGCAGGCGGTGCGTGCCAACAACTACCAGGCAACACCGGGCCAGGTGCGTGGGCAGTATGTGCTGGCCGATATCCAGGTGGACACCGACCTTACCCGGGTCGAGGACTTTCGCGAGCTGATCATCCGTAACGCGGGCACCGACCTGGTGCGCCTGCGCGATGTCGGCACCGTCGAGCTGAGTGCGGCGGCCACCCAGACCAGTGCCACCATGGACGGCAAGCCGGCCGTGCACCTTGGCTTGTTCCCCACGCCGGCCGGCAACCCGCTGGTGATTGTCGAGGGTATTCGCCAACTGCTGCCGCAGATTCAGCAGACCCTGCCACCGGGTGTGCATGTGGCGTTGGCCTACGAGACCGCACGGTTCATCGACGCCTCCATCCACGAGGTGCTGCGCACCCTGGTAGAAGCGATGCTGATCGTGGTGCTGGTGATCTGGCTGTGCCTGGGCTCGCTGCGCAGTGTGTTGATTGCAGTGGTGGCCATCCCGTTGTCGATGCTCGGCGCCGCAGGCTTGATGCTGTTGTTCGGCTTCAGCCTCAACCTGCTGACCTTGCTGGCGATGGTGTTGGCTATCGGCCTGGTGGTAGACGATGCCATCGTGGTGGTGGAGAACGTGCACCGCCATATCGAAGAGGGCAAGTCGCCGGTTGCTGCGGCACTGGCCGGGGCGAGGGAAATTGCCGGGCCGGTGATTGCCATGACCCTCACCCTGGCGGCGGTGTATGCGCCGATCGGGCTGATGGGCGGGCTGACCGGGACACTGTTCCGCGAATTCGCCCTGACCCTTGCGGGGGCGGTAATCGTGTCTGGCGTGGTGGCGCTTACCTTGTCGCCGGTGATGTGCTCGCTGTTGCTGCAACCCGGTCAGCAGCACGGCGCAATGGCCAACCTGGCGGACCGTGTGTTCGCGGCGCTGACCGGGGCTTACGGGCGGGTGTTGGCCTACACCCTGTCTCATCGCTGGATCAGTGGCGGCGTGGCACTGCTTGTGTGCCTGAGCCTGCCCTGGCTGTACCTGCTGCCACAGCGCGAACTGGCACCCCCCGAGGACCAGGCGGCGGTGCTCACGGCCATCAAGTCGCCGCAGCATGCCAGCCTGGACTATGCGGAACGCTTTGCGCTGAAGCTCGACCAGGTGATGAAGTCCATTGCCGAAACCACCGACACCTGGATCATCAACGGCACCGACGGCCCGGCCGCCAGCTTCGGCGGTATCAACCTCAGTGCCTGGCAGGCCCGCGAGCGCTCGGCTGCGCAGGTGCAGGCGCAACTTCAGCAGGCGGTAGCGGACATCGAAGGCAGCAGTATTTTTGCCTTCCAGGTGGCCTCGCTGCCGGGCTCCAGCGGTGGTTTGCCGGTGCAGATGGTGCTGCGCAGTGCCCAGGATTACCCTGGGCTCTACCAGACCATGGAAGTGCTCAAGCAGCGTGTCCGCGACAGTGGCCTGTTCGCCGTGGTGGACAGTGACCTGGACTACAACAACCCGGTGGTGAAGGTGCGCATCGACCGGGCCAAGGCAGCCAGCCTGGGCATCAGCATGCAGGCCATTGGCGAGTCGCTGGGCGTGCTGGTGGGCGAGCAGTACCTTAATCGCTTCGCCCTGTTCGGGCGTTCCTACGACGTTATCCCGCAGAGCATTCAGGACCAGCGCCTGACGCCGGCAGCGCTGAACCGCCAGTATGTGCGCGCCGAGGACGACAGCCTGGTGCCGCTGGCCACGGTGGTGCACCTGGACCTCGAGGTTGCGCCCAATCGCCTGCTGCAATTTGATCAGCAGAATGCCAGTACCTTGCAGGCGATCCCGGCGCCGGGTGTGTCGATGGGCAATGCCGTGGCATTTCTCGAGCAACTGGCCAGTGAGTTGCCACCTGGCTTCAGCCACGACTGGCAATCGGAATCACGCCAGTACGTGCAGGAAGGTTTTGCCCTGATGTGGGCGTTTCTTGCCGCACTGGTGGTGATTTACCTGGTGCTGGCGGCGCAGTACGAAAGCCTGGTGGACCCGCTGATCATCCTGGTGACCGTGCCGCTGTCTATCTGTGGTGCGCTACTGCCGCTGGCACTGGGCTGGGCCACGCTGAACATCTACACGCAGATCGGCCTGGTGACATTGATCGGGCTGATCAGCAAGCACGGCATCCTGATGGTGGAGTTCGCCAACGAGATCCAGGTACGCGACAACCTGAACCGCGCCGAGGCTATCGTGCGCGCTGCGCAGATACGTTTGCGGCCGGTGCTGATGACCACGGCGGCGATGACTTTCGGCGTGCTGCCGCTGCTGTTCGCCAGCGGTGCCGGGGCTAACAGCCGTTTCGGGTTGGGGGTGGTGATTGTGTGCGGGATGTTGGTGGGGACGTTGTTTACCCTGTTTGTGCTGCCTACGGTGTATGGGTGGCTGGCGCGGGATCACAGGGTGGTGACGGTGCGCAGCAAGCAATTGATCGAGGCCGAACAGCAATTGCGGTTGCAGTAGGCGCAGCAGGTTGGCGCAAGACCTGAATGCAAGTACAAGTCCCTGTGGGAGCGGGCTTGCCCGCGAACACCGGCGAAGCCGGTGCCATACACCGCGTTGCATTTTTCGCGGGCGAGCCCGCTCCCACAGGGGGCGTGGGTCAGGCGGGCGAGCGATCCCGGCGCATCTGGGTCACCAGGGTAAAGCGGTCATCCGGGTGCACCGTTTCGGAAACGGCCATCAAATCACCATTCTCCTCGCGGTAATGGCGGATGATCTTCAACCCCGGTGAGCCCGCTTCGGCCTTCAGCGCGCGGGCCATTTCCGCAGTCAGCAGCACTGCACGCACCTGCTGATCGACCACCGCGATCGCCCGGCCATAGTGCTGCTCGATCAAGCCTGCGATCAGTTGGTCGGGGTGCTCGCGCGCCCGTTCGATCACCTCGGCATAGTCGCGCTGTGCGTACACATCGGTCCAGCACAGTGGCGCCGCATTGTGCGCGCGATCAACGCGAATGCTCGACACGCAGAAGTAATGCTCCCCCGGTACCAGCCCCAACCGCGCCGCCTCGCTCAGGTCGGCGACAAAGTGGCGCACGTCCTGGATTTCCCGCTGCTGGGTTTCGGCCAGGTGGGCAAGGTCGGCCACGCTGGCCAGCGACTGCGAATAACCGCCGCGCGGGCTGCTGGCCTCGACCCGGGTACCCACACGCTTGCGCCGCGATACCAGCCCCTGATTGAGCAACTGGTCGATCGCCGCGCGCACCGTGTGCCGGCTGACACTGTACAGGTCGCACAGCTCGAACTCGGTCGGCAGCAGGCTGCCAACCGGGTAACGGCCGCTGGCGATGCCTTCCATCAAGTCCTTTGCCACGGTGGTGTAGCGGGTCGGGTTCATACCTTTGGTCTGTCTCGCAAATTTCATCGGTTGACAGTGTAACAGCGACAGGGCAAGAATTATGTACGGACATAAATAATATGTCCGGTCAAAAAATAACATTTCAGGATCCCTGCCCATGTCCACCACCGTTTTCGATTCCACCCTGTTCCGCGACATGTTCGGCACCGCCGAAATGCGTGCGGTGTTCTCCGACAAATCGCTGATCGAGCGTTACATCGAAGTGGAAGTGGCCTTGGCCAAGGCCGAAGCCCGCTGCGGCGTGATCCCTGCCGAAGCCGCCGTGCAAATTGCCAAGCTGTCGCGTTACGAGGCGCTGGACCTGGCGCTGATGCAGCACGAGACGGAAATCGTCGGTTACCCGATCCTGCCTCTGGTCGAGCAGCTGTCAAAGCTGTGTGGCGAAGCTGGCCGCTATGTGCACTGGGGGGCGACTACCCAGGACATCATGGACACCGCCGTGGTATTGCAGGTGCGCGCTGCATTGGGCATCGTCGAGCGGGACATCCAGGCCGTGCGTGGCCTGCTGGCCGAACTGGCGCTGCGCTACCGCGATACGCCGATGGCTGGCCGCACCCACCTGCAGCACGCGCTGCCGATCACCTTCGGCTACAAGTGCGCGGTGTGGCTGAGCATGTTCGACCGCCATGCCGAGCGCCTGGTGGAGCTGCGCCCGCGAGTGGAAGTGGGGCAGTTCGCCGGTGCTGCCGGTACCCTGGCCTCGCTGGGCGACAAGGGCCTGGAAGTGCAAGCCGCGCTGATGGCCGAACTGGGCTTGGGCGTACCGCAAGCCACCTGGCACGTGGCCCGTGACGGCCTGGCCGAAACCCTGAACTTCCTCGGCCTGGTCAGCGCCTCGTTGGGCAAGGTGGCGTTGGACATCATGATGATGATGACCAGCGAGCTGGGCGAAGCCTACGAGCCGTTCGTCAAGGGCCGTGGCGCCAGCAGCACCATGCCGCAGAAGCGCAACCCGATTTCCTGCGAGCTGATGTACGCCGCCGCCAAGGGCGTGCGCCAGCAGGCCGGGCTGATGCTCGACGCCATGATCCAGGACTTCGAGCGCTCCACCGGCCCGTGGCAGGCCGAATGGATTGCCATTCCTGAAGCCTTCGCCCTGACCGGCGCCTCGCTGGCCCAGGCGCGCTTCATGCTGGCTGGCCTGGACGTGCGCACCGAGCGCATGCGCAAGAACCTCGACATGACCCAGGGCCTGATCGTCGCCGAAGCCGTGATGATGGGACTGGCCCCGGCGCTGGGCCGCCAGGTGGCGCACGATGTGGTGTATGCCGCCTGCCGCATGGCCAACGACCAGGGCATCAGCCTGCTCGAGGCGCTCAAGGACCAAGGCCAAGCCTGCGCCCACGTCGAACTGGCCACGCTGGAAAAGCTGTGCGACCCGACCAACTACCTGGGGCTGGCCCCTCAGATGGTCGACCAGGCGCTGGCTCGCCCGGGTGCCGTCGCCCGCTGATCCGCCCGGGGCCCGGTCACGATCGGGCTCCGCCCTCTGCTTTTTGACAAGAACAATGAGAATACAGCCATGTCTTCCACTGCTAAAAAGCCGCTGTACAAGGACCTGACCTTTCAGGTCATTGCCGCGATGCTGCTGGGTATCGCCTTCGGTTTCCTCGCCCCCGAACTTGCTGCCAAGTTCAAGGTCCTCGGCGACATCTTTCTCAAGCTGATCAAGACCGCCGTTGCCCCGCTGGTGTTCTTCACCGTGGTGCACGGCATCGCCTCGGCTGGCGACATCAAACGGGTCGGCAAGGTGGGCTGGCGTGCACTGGTGTACTTCGAGCTGCTGTCGACCTTCGCCCTGGCGCTGGGCCTGCTGTGGGGCAACCTGATCAGCATCGGTTCGGGCATGCACGGCGCTCACGCCAGCAGCGCCGCATCGGCGGCTGCCAGTGCTGCCGTTGCCAAAGGCCATGCACCGGCCTCGACCATGGACTTCATCTACAACATCTTCCCCGACAACTTCGTCGGTGCGTTTGCCGGTGGGCAACTGTTGCAGGTGTTGGTGATCGCCGTGTTGTTCGGCTTTGCCTTGCTGGCGCTGAAGCACGAGCGCCGGGCGGTGGTTGAAGATGGCCTGAACCGTGTGTCGGAATGCTTCTTCGAGTTCATCAACCTGATCATGAAGTTCGCCCCGCTGGGTGCATTCGGTTCGGTGGCCTACGCGGTGGGCAGCAATGGTTCGGCGGTGCTGATGTCGCTGGCCAACCTGGTGCTCATGTTCTATGTGGCGGTGGCCTTCTTCCTGTTCGTGGTGCTGGGTGCTGTGTGCCGGTTGTCGGGGTTCAGCCTGTGGCGCTTCCTGAAGTACATAAAGGACGAGATTTTCATCGTGCTGGGCACCGCTTCGTCCGAGAGCGCACTGCCGCGTTTGCTGCAAAAGCTCGAACGCTTCGGCTGCTCGAAGCAGAGCGTGGGCCTGGTGCTCCCGACCGGTTATGCCTTCAACCTGGATGGCACCTCGATCTACATGTCGATGTGCGTACTGTTCATTGCCAACGCCTACGGTGTGCCGCTGGGGTGGGAGCAGCAGTTGGGCATCCTGGCGATCATGCTGGTGACCTCCAAGGGCGCGGCGGCGGTGTCGGGCGGCAGCTTCGTGGTATTTGCCGCCACGGTGACTGCCATTGGTGTGCTGCCGGTGGAAGGGCTGGCGCTGCTGTTTGGCGTGTACCGCTTCATGTCGATGGCCATGGCTACCTGCAATACCATCGGTAATAGCGTGGCGACGGTGGTGGTTGCCAAGTGGGCGGGGGAGTTTACCGAGCAGAGTGCGCGTGAAGAGTATTCGCGGGTGCTGGGCCGTGCGCCTGGGGCAGCGCTTTGAGCCCTTGGGGCCGCTTTGCGGCCCATCGCCGGCAAGCCAGCTCCCACAGTGACCGCGCAAAGCTTGAGGTCTACACCGTACCTGTGGGAGCCCGGCTTGCCGGCGATGGGCTGCGCAGCAGCCCCAAGGGCTGCCACGGTGGTTTGACTGGCTGGCCGCATAAACCTGTAGTTTCGGTATCAAGTCTGCTGCCGGGTCCGAAGCAGCAATGCTGCGACCGCACACCCGATAAGCGCCAGGCACGCCAGGTAAAACGCATCGCTGTAGGCCATCAGATATGCCTCTCGCCGAATCGTCCCCGCCAAGCCCTCCAGCATCTGTTGCTGGTGCGGCAACCAGCTCTGCACTGTCTGGCTGAGCCGTTCCTGCACACCAGGCTCGAATACCGTCACCTGCTCATGAATGCGCTCACTGTGAAAGCGCTCACGGGTCGCCACCAGTTGCGTCAACCCGGCCGTGCCAATGGCACCGCCCAGGTTACGCAGCATGGAGAACACTGCCGAAGCCGAGCCAGCTTCGCGTTTGTCCAGCCCGGCCACCGCCAGCACCGACAGCGCCACCATGATGAACGGCTGGCCAATGCCACGCACCACCGTGGACGGGATGATCACGTTGTCGGCACTGTCAGCGCTAAGGCTCGCACCCAGCCAGCAACCCAGCGCCATGATCAGGAAGCCGCTGGCAACCATGAACTTGGCACTGGTCCAGCCCATCAGGCGTGGCATCAGTGGCGCCAGCAGCAGCTGCACAACGCCATAGGCAATCAACGACACCCCCACGTCGTGCGCGCTGAAACCCTGCAGTTGCGACAGGTAGTTGGGCACCAGGAACACCAGGCCGAACGTGGCCGCGCCGAAGACGAACATCGCCACGCTGGCGACGCCGAAGTTGTAGCGCCCGAGCAAACGCAGGTTGATGAACGCGCGCGGGCCATACAGCTGAGTCTTCACGAACACCACCAAGGCGATGCCGGCAACCACGCTCATGCCGACGATGAACGGCGAGCCGAACCAGTCCAGCCGGCCACCTTCTTCCAGCACGATCTGCAGGCCACCCAGGCCCACCACCATGGCCGCGATACCCAGCCAGTCACCCTTGCGCAACAGCTCCAGTTTCATCGGCCTGGCCTCGATCGACCAGGCGATGGCGACCAGCAGTGCAATGCCGGGGAACAGTTGCAGGTAGAAGATCCAGCGCCATGAATAAGCATCGGTCAGCCAGCCGCCAATCGAGGGCCCGGCCGCCTGCGCCACGCTGTTGGCCAGGCTGAACAGCGCCATGCCCATGGCCATCTTGCTGGCTGGCAGCTCGGTGATGATCAGCTGGAATGACAGCGGGATCAGCACCGCGCCCGCTGCGCCCTGGATAACCCGGATGGCGATCATCGCCTCCAGGCTCGGGGCCCAGGAACAGGCCACCGAGGCCAGCAGGAAAATCAGCGAACCGGTCCACATCACCCGGCGCAGCGAGAACACTTCCACCAGCCAGGCAGTCAGTGGAATCATCACGATTTCCGCCACCAGGTAGGCGGTGGAAATCCACGAGCCTTCTTCAAAGCTGGCGCCCAGCGAGCCGCGGATTTCCGGCAGGGCAGCGCTGGTGACGTGCACGTTCATGCCGGCCATGAAACAGCCGAACAGGCCACCCAGCACCGCCACCCAGGCGCGCAGTGGTACCGGTTGTTCAGTGGGCATCGGCAACCTCGGCAGGGCGGGTGTCGACGGTGGTTACCACCGACATGCCGGGCAGCACGTGCGGGCCATCCAGCGGTTTGTCGAGCAGGATGCGCACCGGGAAGCGCTGGACGATCTTGGTGAAGTTGCCGGTGGCGTTGTCGGATGGCAGCAGTGCAAAGACATTGCCCGAAGCCGGCGAAAAGCTGGCTACCCGGCCATGCAGCGGTTGACCGGCGAAGGTGTCGACACGGATTTCTACCGGTTGCCCCGGCTGCATGTGGGCCAGCTGGGTTTCCTTGTAGTTGGCCACCACGTAGGCCTGCTGCACAGGCACCACCGCCAGCAGCGGCTGGCCAGGCACAACGTACTGGCCGGCGCGCACACGGCGCTGGCCGACCACGCCGTCGAGGGGGGCGCGGATCACGGTATCGTGTTGATCCTGCCCGGCCAGTACCTGGCGTGCCTGTGCGTGGGCCAAGGCCGCTTCCTGTTGCTTCAGTTCGGCGTCAGCCTGAGTGGCTTGAGCGTTGGCCATGGCCAGTTGCGAGCGCTGTTCGCGCAAGGCAGCCTGGGTACCTTGCACGGCAGCCTCAGCCTGGGATGCAGCGGCACTGGCGCTTTCCAGGCGCTGGACTGTTGCGCCATCGTCACGCACCAGGGCGCGGTAGCGTTGCATGTCCAGCACGCTGCGCTGGCGTTCGGCAATGGCACTGTGCAGCGCTGCCTGTGCCTGGACGATGGCTTGTTTGCGCTGGTTGATGCGTTCGGCCGCCACCTGCTGGCTGGCCTGGGCGGCGGCCAGTGCTGCCCGGGCTTCGGCCACGCGGGCCTGGGCCTGGTCGAGCCGCGCCTGGTAGTCGCGGTCTTGCAGGCGCACCAGCACATCGCCGGCGGTTACCGGTTGGTCGTCATCGACCTCTACCTTCGCCACGTAGCCAGCCACGCGTGGGCTCAAGGCCACCCAGTCGGCGCGGATGTAGGCGTCCTCGGTGGATTCCAGGTAGCGGCCGGTGGTGAGCCAGTAGCTGGTGAAGGCCAGCAAGGTGATGGCGGCGGCGCTGGCGCCGGTGATGCAGGCCAGGCGGCGACGGGATCTGGCCCTGGCCTGCTGTGCGGTTTCGGCTGGGGCGGTTTGTTCTACGGCGACGTTCATGTCCGATTTCCATACTTGATTTTTGGGGCTGCTGCGCAGCCTTCGCGGGCAAGCCCGCTCCCACAGAGATGGCGTTGTCTTCAGGCGTTGCGCAGTTTTTGTGGGAGCGGGCTTGCCCGCGAAGGGCCGCAGAGCGGCCCCGTTTGTAGTGACCTGGAGCTACCAACGCCCACCCAGCGCGCGGAACAGGTTGACCTGCGCCTGTGCCAGCCGCCCTCGGGCTTCTACATGGCTGGCCCGCAGGCGAATCAGTTCGCGCTCGCTGTCGAGCAAGGCCAGCCCGTCAACCGTGCCGGCGCGATAATTGCCCTGGGCCAGCGCATACCCCTGCTGGCTGTGTGCCAGGGCCGCGTCCAGCGCCCGCAGACGCTGCCGTTCGCCGTCGTAACGTGCCAGCGCCTGGCGCACGTCCGTCAGTGCGCTCAGTGCCACGCCGTGGTAATGGGCCACCTGCGCCTGCTGCAACGCCTTGGCTTTAGCAACCCGAGCGCGGTTGGCCTTGACGTTGGGGAACTCCCAGCGGATCAGCGGGCCGATGCCGAACACCACCGCATTGCTGTCGACCAGGTTGGCAAGGTGATGGTCCGAGGACGTCAGCGAAGCGCCGAAGCTGACCTTCGGGTACAGGTCTGCCTGGACGATGTCGATTTCCAGCGTGGCGGCCTGCAGTTCACGCTCGGCCTGGCGCACATCCGGGCGGCGTTCAAGCAACTGCCAGCCGTCGCCAGCCGGCAAGGGTGCCGACAGTGCAGGGATCGACGCGCAGGTGTTCGCCTCGGCCACAGCGGCCTGACCGCTGAGCATGCCCAGTTCGTACAGCGCCATTTGCCGTCGGGCTTCCAGCATCGGTAACCGTGCCCGCACCTGTTCCCGCAACCCGAGCAGGCGTTCGCTGTCCAGGGCGGTGGCAACGCCGGCCTGGCGCTGGCGTGTGCTGAGTTGCACGCTGTGATCGAGCGATTGCAGTGACTGGCGTGCCGCATCCAGGCGGGCGGTGTAGACACACTGGTCGATATAGGCACGGCTGGTTTGCGCCACCACGTGCAGGCGCACCAGATCCCGTGCGGCCTGGGTGGCATCAGCCTGTACCCGGGCACGCTCGATGGCGGCACGCACCTGGCCCCAGATATCTACCTGGTAGGCCAATTCGATACCGGGGTTGAATTGCCACTGGGACGGCGCATGGCTGTCGGTGGCTTCAGCCAGGGTCTGGTCATCGGCGCTTTTGCCGTAGGTAGCGGCAAACCCCATTGAAGTGGACGGCCAGCGCCTGGCATCGAACTCGCCGATGCCAGCGAGCATGGCCTGCACATTCGCACCGGCCTGCGCCAGGTCCTGGTTGTGTGCCAGGGCTTGTTGCACCCAGCGGTTGAGCTGTGGGTCCTGGAACAGTGCCCACCAGCGTTCGACAAGCGGTTGCTTGCTGGTGCCGGCCGGCAAGCTGGCTAGCGGGTCTGCCTGTAGTGCGGCGGGTGGCTCGATTGGCGCAGGTTGCCGGGCGCAAGCTGTGAGCAGGCTCAGGATGCCGATGGCGGCACCAAGCCGGGCAGGGAAGGGGAATGATTGCAGTAAAGGCATCACGCACGTCGCTTGAAGTGGAGTGATGCGAGGTTAACGAGGGCGAGGCGGGCCTCGCTGCCGCAAGCGGGACAACCCTGCGCGCAATCGGGACAAGCTGAGCTTCAGTATCCGCGGGCGGCGATTTCCTGCCAGTCGCTGGGGGCGTAGCCGAGTATGCGTTTGAACATGGCAGCAAAGGCGCTGGCGCTCTGGTAGCCATGCTCCAGTGCGACGTTCAGGATCGGTTGGCCCTGTGCCAGGCATTGCTGGCTGAGCATCACCCGGGCCCGGGCGCGCCATTCACCATACGACATGCCCACCTCGCGCTGAAACAGCCGCGCCACACTGCGGGCACTCATGTTCAACTGCGCGCCGCATTGTTCCAGGGTCAGGTCCTGGGCCGGGGCCTGCAGGAAGCGCTCGCACCAGGCCCGCAGCCGCGCCTGTTGCGGCAACGGCACAAAGGCATCGATGCGCCTGGCGGTGGCCAGTTCGCACTGGATCAGCGCCCGCACGTGCTGGCCGTCACGCAGGTCAAACAAGCGGGAGGCAGCCAGGATCAGTTCGTGCAGCAGGCCGGACACCACGATCACCTGGCAGCGCTCGACGCGTGCCTCAAGCAGCAAGGTACGCATGCACACCGCGCCCTCCATGCGGATGGCATGGTTGACCCCGGCGGGCATCCACAAGGCATGCCCGCCGGGGATCACCCAGCTACCGCCCTCGCTGCTGACCCGCATCACGCCGCTGGCGGCGTAGATCAGCTGGTCTTCGGCGTGGCAGTGGCTGGCGACCTCATCGCCGTGCCGGTAGTCCATTTCCAGTGCTTGCATGCAGGGCATCCTCGGTATTGGATCCGATTATACGGTGGTTGAGTGATGCCCAGTTGCGAAGGGTTGCACGATAATGGCTTTGGGTGGCTTTTTTTGGCTTGATGTAAGCTTGTAAAGACCAAAAATTGTTATTGCTCAGGATTTAATGAGCTTTAGTGCCGATATTTATTTAGATCCAGATGTCATTGACCGCAGTGCGCTCGCCCCCTTCATGGCCCGTATTCAGAACACCTCGCGGCTCGATCATCATCAGTTTCGCCTCGCCCTGGGCTGCCGTCCGATGCTCGATGCCACGGGGCACCACGTACAGCTCCCCCGGATGCACATGCACGCAGCCATCCGGCAGGTCGATGCGCAGGGTGCCTTCGAGCACCAGAAAGGCTTCGTCGGTTTCCGGGTGTGCGTGCCAGATGAATTCGCCTTCGATGCGCACGACCTTGAACTGGTAGTCGTTCATTTCGGCAACCACCCTTGGGCTCCATTGCTGTTCAATCAGCGACGCCTTGTGTGCCAGGTTCACGGGGGTGGTGGGGTGGGGGTGACGGGACTCAGGCATGACAATTTCCTCGGTGAGTGGAGTGGTCAGCCTATCCTCCTCGGCAAGCCTGGTTCTTGTACGATCCTGCAAGTCAGCGTTCGGACGTGTGGGGGGATCTCAGCGGGCAGCGCGCAAACGCTCCAGCCATCGTAAGGGCGGTACACCATAGCAGCGGCTGAAATGCCGGTTCATATGGCTCTGGTCGTGGAAGCCCGCGGCCAGCGCGGCATCCACCAGGCTGAACCCGTCGAGGATCAGGCTGCGGAACCGGTCCAGGCGTCGCAGGGTGACAAAGCGATAGGGACTGGTGCCGTAGAGGGTGCGAAAGTCCCGCGACAGGCTCCAGCGCTCGCGGCCGCTGGCCTGTTCCAGCATGTCCAGCGTTATGTTGGTATGCAGGTGCTCCATGATGAATGCCCGGGCGCGCTCGGCGGCGTGGTAATCCAGGCGTTTGCGCCCACGGGGCTTGCCGGCGACTGCTTGCAGGGCCATGGCCAGGTCGTACAGGGCGTCCTGCTCCTCCAGCGGCTCCAGCGAATGCTCTACAGCCTGCACAAAGGCTTCGCTGGCGTGGTACAGGCGCGGGTCGCTGGACAGGCCGCCGGCAACGAAGGGCAGGGGTTGGCCACCCAGCACGTTCTGGATCAGTGCCGGGTCGACGTAGGCCATGCGGTAGCGAAACCCTGCCTCGGTACCGGCCATGCCGTCATGCAGTTCGTCAGGGTGCAGTACCAAGGTATTGCCAGGCACGCCGTGGCGTAGCGCCCCCTTGTAATGGAAGCTTTGAACGCCCGCGAGGGTGCGGCCGATGGAGTAGGTGTCGTGCCGGTGCGGGTCATAGCCGTGGCTGCCGAACCAGGCTTCGATGCGCTCGATCCCGCCCGGCTGGGCGCTGCGAATGACCCAGTCGGACGGTGGCTTGGGGGAGGTTTTGCGGTCCATCGCGGTATGTATTCCTGATCACGCCTTGGTGGGCAAGCTCATGTGCAGTAACGGGAATGGCCGGCCTTCGCCATCCAGTGGTGAGCGGCCTGTCTGGATGAAACCGTAATGCTGGTAGAAGCCCACAGCTTGCGGGTTTTGCTCGTTGACGTCGACGCTCATTGCAGTGCGCGATTGGTGGCCGAAGTCCAGCAGCGCGCGGCCGATGCCTTGCCCATGAAGGTCGGGGTCGACGAAGAGCATTTCCACATGATGTTCGTTGAAGCCGATGAAGCCCTGCGGCTGGTCATCCGTGTCGACTGCTACCCACAACTCGACGGCCGGGAAGTAGATATCGCGCAGTTGTGGCAGCAACGCGTCGATGTCGGCGGGTTGCAGAAAGTGGTGCGTCGCGCGCACGGCGCGCAGCCAGATGTCGAGCAGCTGCGGGTGGTCGGCAGCGATGCCTTGGCGAATGATCATGAGGTCATCCTGAATGTATTGATGGCGGGTGGGCGCGCCAGTGAGTGGCGGCCATGCAAGGGTCGGCATCATGAATGACCGCTTCGCGAATCAACGCCTGGGCGGTGCACGGCAGGGAGGCCGGAAGGGAAGAGGCGGGAAGAGTACCCGGATTGTGTTGTGTGGGGCAACGCAGCCTGAGTCTGGCTTTGGAAAATAGGTTGCCAGTACCGGCCCCTTCGCGGGTGAACCCGCTCCCACAGGTACAGCGCTGCCCTCAAACTGGGCGCGGTGCCTGTGGGAGCGGGTTCACCCGCGAAAGGGCCGACGCCAACGGTACAAGCCCGCACCTTTGACGCGACCAGGATTACTGCCAATGCTGCAACCGTACCCGCAAAACAAGCATGGTCCCGGGAGCGCCAATGAACCGAAACGAACTGCGCAAAGCCGATATCAACCTGATGGTGGTGTTCGAAGCCCTCATGCAAGAGCGCAATCTCACCCGTGCGGCAGAAAAACTGTTCATCGCCCAACCCACGGTCAGCGCCGCACTGGCCAGGTTGCGGGCGATGTTCAACGACCCGTTGCTGATCCGCGTGGGCAACCGCATGCAACCTTCGGCCAGGGCAGAAGAGGTGATCAAGCACCTCACCCCGGCGCTGGATGCGATGTCCATTGCCCTCAGCCTGTCCCACGATTTTGACCCGGCCACCAGCAACATGACGTTCCGTATCGGTTTGTCCGACGACGTGGAGTCGGGCTTGCTGCCGCCACTGCTGCGGGCCCTGCGCGTAGAGGCGCCGAATGTGGTGGTGGTTGTGCAGCATGTGGATTACTGGCGCATTCCAGACTTGCTGGCAGCGGGCGATGTAACGGTGGGCATCAGCCAGACCAAGGGGCTGCCGGCCAACGCCAAACGCAAGGTGCTGCGTACCCTGCAGGGCAGGGTAGTACGGGCCGACAAGTCAGCAACGCCCTTGACGCTGGATGAGTTCTGCTCCCGCCCGCACGTTCAGGTATCGCCTACTGCCAATACGCAGGGCGTGGTCGATGAGTGGCTGAAAGAGGTCGGCCGCGAACGCAAGGTGGTGCTGTCGGTGCCGCAGTTCAGTTCGTTGCCCGCGATTCTGGCAGGTACCGACCTGCTCGCCTGCTGCCCGGATTACGCCGCGCAAGGCATGGAGCGCTGGGGCAACCTGCAGGCCGAGACGCTGCCATTCGAGGCGCCTGCGCTGGAACTGGCCATGGTCTGGTTGAGTACCACCGACAGCGACCCTGCCGAACGCTGGTTGCGTAGCCGCCTGGAGCAGTACATGGGCGGGGAGCGCGAAGTGGCTGTCGGGCTCTAGCTGCGACTGCCTGCAGGATCAGGCAAGCATTGCACGGGATCACGCTACTGCTCGGCGCATGTCGACCGGGAGAATGGTCCTCACCACATGCAGGAGGGTCGAAACATGCTCGTCAATGCTTACGGCGCACACGCTGGTAACCAGCCTTTGCAACCACTGCGCATCACTCGCCGCGCGCCAGGCGCTCACGATGTCCAGATCGATATCGCGTTCTGCGGCATCTGCCATTCCGACCTGCACCAGGTGCGCTCGGAGTGGGAAGGCACTCAGTACCCGTGTGTGCCCGGCCATGAAATCGTCGGTCGGGTGACGGCGGTAGGGGCGCACGTTGCCACCTTCAAACCGGGCGACCTGGTCGGTATCGGTTGTATCGTCGACAGTTGCAAGCACTGCGCCGACTGCGACGAGGGCCTGGAAAACTACTGCGACGGCATGGTCGGTACTTACAACTTCCCGACCGCCGACGCCCCTGGCTGGACGCAGGGTGGCTATTCACAGGCAATCGTCGTGCATGAGCGCTATGTGCTGCGCATCCGCCATCCGGAGGCACAACTGGCTGCTGTTGCCCCGTTGCTGTGTGCGGGCATTACCACTTATTCACCGCTGCGCCACTGGCAGGCCGGCCCGGGCAAGAAAGTGGGCGTGGTCGGCATTGGTGGCCTGGGCCACATGGGCATCAAGCTGGCGCACGCCATGGGCGCGCATGTGGTGGCGTTCACAACGTCGCCGGGCAAGCGCGACGCGGCGCTGCAACTGGGGGCCGATGAAGTGGTGGTATCGCGCAACCCGCAAGAAATGGCCGCTCACCTCAAAAGCTTCGATTTCATCCTGAACACCGTCGCTGCGCCCCATGACCTGGATGCCTTCATGGTGTTGCTCAAGCGTGATGGTGCCATGACGCTTGTCGGCGCACCGGCCACACCGCACGCCGCGCCCAACGTATTCAACCTGATCATGAAGCGCCGCACGCTGGCCGGCTCGATGATTGGCGGCATCGCGCAAACCCAGGAGATGCTCGACTTCTGTGCCGAGCACGGCATCGTTGCCGATATCGAGCTGATACAGGCCGGGGAAATCAACGAGGCCTACGAGCGCATGCTACGGGGGGAGGTGAAGTACCGCTTCGTGATCGACAACGCCAGCCTGGATGCACCACGGTAAGGTGGAACAGCCGTTGGCCCTTGCGCGGTTCAGCAAGGTCCTGGCCTTGCGTGAGCGCTTGCGTCATCACCTGGTGCATCAGTGGGTGCGCGGGTTGCTCTGGAGCTTGTCGCACAAATAGTCCAAGGCCCGCTGAAAGACCGGGTGGCAATCGCTGTGGGGCAGGTTGTCGAGGGTGGCCCAGAAGAATGTGAACAGGTGGCCATGATCATCCTGGGTCTGGTGGGACCACTGCTCGGGCAGGGCATCCTCCACCTGGCACAGGTGAAACGACCACACCTGGCCAAGATGCTCTGCATCCCAGCAGCCCAGGTCTTGAACAACCTGGGCGTTGGCGATGCCGGACTCTTCACTCAGTTCACGCAGGGCGGCCGTGGCGGGTGTTTCACCCTTTTCGATGGTGCCTTTCACCAGTTGCACACCGGCCAGCGGGTGGCGGAACAGCAGGATTTTTCGAGGCAGCGTGGATGAAAGGACTACGGGGCAGGCCTTGTTGGAGCGCATGGGTGATTTCCATATCAGCTAATAGATTCCTGTGGGAGCGGGCGCGCCCGCGAAACATGCGACGCAGTGGATGGCACCGGCTCTGCCGGTGTTCGCGGGCTTGCCCGCTCCCACAGAGATTGCACGAGCTTGAAGATTTTGAATAAGGCAGTTGCTCCCACAGGGACAGCGGTGCGCTCACGGGCTTTGCTTTCTGCGCGACAGCGGGGACTACAAGATTTTTTGATCTCCTGCCGGGAATGCCCTGCGCAACAAGGCAATGGCCTCATCCACCGAGCACCCTTGTACCGCTGGCGGCTCAGGGCGCTCACAAAACTCGCGCCAGATGAACAGCGTCAATTCGGCACCATCAGTCTGCGGCTGCGCGACTTCCGTCCAGCCGAACGCTTGCAGCACCCGGTATCGCTCATCTGCCCAGAACAGCGCTTCGACCCAAGGGTAGACAGGGATGAAATGAAAGTGAATGGCGTACCCCGCGTCGTGGCCGTACCGGCCAATGTACAAACGCGCCGGTTGCAATTGCGCCTCCATCACCTGCTGCGTATGCGCCATGAGGATACCCAGTTCGGCCTGGGCCTCCGTAGGCAGGGCTGCCAGTGAGTTGACCGGTGCGCGTGCGCTGAGCATCAGGTAACCGGGCAGCGCGCTGTTCATGCGGTGGTTCAGCACCCAGTGTCGGGTCTGGTGGATGATGAAGCGGGGAGGGATCTCTGTCTTCGCCTGCATTCGCGCCTTCCTATGGCAAAGCGGGCAGGTTACCCCAGGGCCGGTAACCTGTCGCGATGCCATGAGGCGTTTACTGAGGCACGCTGCGCTTGCGCGTTTTATTCGTTGGGCGCTTGCCAGTTTTGAGTTGCCATCGGTCGGCGTTGGCGAGCAGGCGCTCTTGAACGGCTGGCGGGTAGTCGCTCAGGGTTGTTACCGGTGGCACGGGTTTGCCAGGCATGCCGGCCTCGCGGATCACCTTTGGCCAGCGTGGCCGCCAGCACAGCAGCAGGCTGAGCCAGTGGCCGGTACCGACGATGACGAAGGCGGGCCAGACCATGAGCAGGACGACCTTGAACAGCCAGCTGCTTTTGCGGAAGAAGCGGCCAAGGCCCTCAAACTGGGCGCTGAAGGCCTGGACGGGTGAGGGTAGCTGGGTGCTCAGGCGAGGGCGGGGGACTGCGTGTGGGCCTTCTTCCATGTAGCGGCGGATGAACTCCCATTCATCACGGAGTTCGCTGCCGCCTTGGCCTTGTTTGCCGAGTAGGGCCATTTCCATGTGCGGCAGGCCCGTGCGGCTGGGGTGCCAGACAAGGCCGAGTCGCATACCGAGGCTAAGAGAGTCATCCTCTGGGTTGATGGCTGTGCTTCCGGTTGTTTTCCATGGGAAAGTTACGATGCCGCCACAGTAGCTGGGTCGGTGGAGGTGGACCTGTTGAGTTTTTCGATTGAAGCGAATGAGTAGGTGACGGCTTGTCAGCATTTCCAGCCGGCTGAGCTTTATCCCGTACTTTGAATAGAAATACATTGCTGACCCTGAAGCCAGGGCCAGTGCAATAGCCAATATGACTGTCAAAAACGAGCTGGACTCTGGCTGGGTGAAGTCAAGCCAAATAGATCCGCCGGATATGATAGTGCCGAATGCTATGCCGGGGAGCACTCCACCTAGCGTGACTAATGTAATGAGGCCGCGTTTCTCTTCCGACCCGCCACAGCGCATATCCATGAATGTTTCATTGAATGCATAAACAGGGCCGCGTACGAGAGGGCTTTCGCTGACGCAATGGAAGTGTATTTCTTCGTCCAGGTCAGCCTCATGAAAGTCATTCCTTGTGCGCTTCTCTGCGGGCGTCATCTCGGCTTCATACGCTTTCCGAGCAGTCTCTGACTCAGTTGCCATTTGCCAGAAACCCCATTCAATCAGATACATTATAGAACCTCCCTGAAAGCTGAATGCAGGGCGCTCAGCTCATCGTGCTCCAGGTAAGGCTTGGAGTTTTTTTCGATCCGAAAGCTGCAGCGTTTGCACCATTTTTCTAAGGCATCATCTTCAAAAAAATAAATTATGAGTGTGAGTGCGAGACCCACCCAAAAGGCGCCGAGTACCAAGCGCGCAAGTAGCAGGCGAGCTGCTTGTGCTCCCAGTTTTTTTGCAAGCTCTCCCATGGAGGTGGTCAGCATCTTCACAATTTTGCTTTTAGCACTGTGAGAAAGATGATCAAACAAGGGTTTTGCTAACGCAATTGCTGTTCCTACTTCTGCCAGGGAGAGTGTGATGGTTGCCAGTGCGCGCGTTGCGTATGCTAATGCCAGCGTTCTGCTTTTGTTCGTGCCCTGTCCGGTAGGTTCGTGTTGGCGGTATTTAAAGTTTCCGGCTGCGTCGGCAAAGTCCCACCACGCTAATACCAGTCCCCCAGTGCCAGCCAGACCAGCCCCCCACAACCTCAACCTTCCCAATGTCGCTGCTGCCCCTTTCCCGGTCACACTCTTCGCGCCATATCGGGTTGCTACCTGATCCACATAGCTGGCTCCGACTTCAAAGCCCGCCGCAGCCGTGGTCATCGCGGCTGCCAAGAGTTCGGTCTTCACCCGCGTATCACTGTCAGGAAGCTCGCGGGCCTTGAACGCCATCAGCATGCCTTCCAGCAGGCAGACCAGACCGGCGGCACGCACTTTGTAGAAGTCACTCTTCTTACCGTCTGCCTGCATCAAGCCTTCAGCCCAGGCCTGATCCAGATAGCGTGCAACCTGGCCACCGCTGCGTTGTGGATCAATGGCGTGCCCGCTACGCGCAGCTTCGCCCAGACGAATGTCGATCGCAGTCTCATGCACCGACGCAAACAACGTCAGCCGCAGGCCATGGTGCAGCGCCCGGTCGGCACTGTTGGGTGCTCCGGTACGCAGTACCTGTCGCCCAAGCGCCACATACCACGCATGCAGGCCGATACTGGCGGTGTTGTTACGCTTTTGCAGTTCCTCGTACAGCGAGTTGATACGCCCGAAGGCATTTGCGGCGATGTGCGCTTGCCGGGCGAGCGCTTCGCGCAGCATGAAGGATGATTCTGCGGGTGGTTCGGCCTTGGCGGCCTCAATCAGCGCCGCAAGCTCTTCCTGGATATCGTCCTGGTTGTAGCTGATGCCGCGTAGCGCCAGGTTGCCCCGGTCGGCCACGTCACTGCGCCACCAGTGGTCCAGCACTTTCGTGCCCCAGTCACTCAACTCCATGCCGATCACGCACTGGCCGGTCTGCTCGGCAAAGGCCAGGCCGCTGATCAGGTCGGCGTTGTCGTAGCGGTCCAGCGCTTGCAGCAAGCGTTCGCTGATCACCCAGCGGGCATGGTCCTTGGCGCGGTCTTCGGCGGCTTGCTGAGCGTGTTGCATGGCCTGCTCGAAACCGTCGAGCTGATCGTGCATGGCCTGGCGGTCGACCAGGTGGCCGTACTTCTGGTCGAACTTCTTGCTGAACTCCCCGGCCTCTTGCCGGACTTGTACCTTGACGCGGACGTCGCGCTCGAACTGCGCCAGGTGGGGCTTCATGCGTTCGTCGTGTGCATCAGCCTGTTGCCTGGCCCGTTCGGAAAACGCGTAGATTTCCGCATGTACGTAAGGTTGGTTGCGTACGTTTTCAGCCATGACTTCGCGCTTGACGATCTGCTCGGCCATCATCTGCGGGTAGAGCTTCTCGATCTCCAGAAACGACTGCGCGACCAGCAGTTTGCGCTCGTTGTCCACGCCGGGTTCCACGGTGCGTTCCAGCCACAGGGTCTTCACATCATCGACCGCGGCATTGCGCCAGGCATTGAGCTCCTGGGTAATGCCGATGGCGTCTTCGATCACGATGGCGGCGCCACGGGGTTTGGTCTGGTTTAGCAGCGGTGCCAGGGCTTGCCGCGAGGCGTGGGGCGAGACGATCTGGTCGTTGTTGAAGGGTTGCAGGTCCAGCAGCGCTTGCAGATCGGCATCGTTCTCGGCCTTGAAGTCGGCTACCCAACTCAGTTGATCGTGCTTGAGGACGTGGGGCTGCGGCGGGGCCTCGGAAGGCTGGATGAAACGGGCGATATCGATGGCGGGCAGGCTGTTGCGGTACTCGTCCTCAAGCAGGCGGTAGTTGTCGAGCATCCGCGGGGTGAGCGGAGAAGGGCTGAACAGCGGTCGCAGTTCCTGGATATCGTCGAGGTCGTAGAGGGTGATGGTCCAGCCGAAGCTGCGGATGATGTCGTCCAGGTTGCCGGCGAGGGGGGCGGGCTCCCAGGGCGCGTCGGCGCTGATGTATTGCAGCGAGCCGTTGGGTGCGACGCGGTACTGGCTGTGCCACTCGTAGGCCGCTGCGCTGTGGCGCTTGATCAGCAGGTAGAGAAAGCCTTCGCGCAGCGGGCGGATGGCGTAGCTGGAGTGGGTCATCTCGCCGACGTCCTGGAAGGGGCTGAGATAGCCCGGCAGTTTGGGCAGGCGAGCGCGTTGCGCCGGGTTGCCGCCGACGGCGGCGTAGCGCAGGGGCAGCAACTCGAAGCGGCGGGTGCAGTCGGCGACGGGGCTGTTGCGCAGGGCGGGGCGGTAGCCGGTGGTGATGCGCCGGCACAGTTCGAGGGTTTCGTTCAGTGAGTCCATGGGTGTGCTCCAGCGAGCAGGGATGATCATCAAATGCATGCAACGCGCTGCATTCGACCCGAATCCGGACCCTAGCGAGGAATCACTTCTTGCAGGAGCTTTGCGCTTCCGATACATACGTAGGAAGTTTCTGAAAACGCAGCAGCATTGACTTCGTTGGGTGTTTTCACCGGCTGTCACGTCAACGAAGCGGTTTTCGTTACGCCACGGCAAGGCAGTTTGAGAGCCCACCTGATTGGTTTTTATTGGCGGCGTGGTCGCGAAAGGGCCGTCAGGCGGCCCAAACGCATTCGGGGCAATTACTTCAGAACGCCCCTTGCAACGTCACCATGAAGTTACGCGGTTCGCCATAGAAGTTGCCCCACGCCGGCGCGCCGATGGTGGCGTAGTACTTCTTGTCGAACAGGTTGTTGCCATTGAGGGCCACGGTCCAGTTCTGGTCCAGGCGGTACTGCACGCGGCCGTTCCACACGGTATAGCCGGCCTGCTCGACACGGGTACCGCGGGTAGTGCGGAAGTTTTCGCTCTGGCTGTTCAGGCCGGCGCCAAGCGTCCAGCGTTCAAGTGCGCCGCCCAGTTGGTAGTCACCCCACACCTTGAGCATGTGCCGCGGGATGAAGCTGGAGGTAAAGGTCAGCTCGGTCGGGTCGGTGTCTTCGATGGTTTTCAGGTATTTGGTCTGGGTGTAGGTGTAGCCCGCCAGCAGTTGCAGCCGCTCGATGGGCGAGCCGCTGATTTCGGCTTCGAAACCCTGCGCGCGGACCTTGCCGCTGTCGGTGTAGCAATAGCCGTCGCCTGACGGGCAGGTTTCGATGTAATCGGTTTCTGCGCGGTGATTCTCGATCGTGCGGAACAGGTTGAACGACGTATTCAATGCACCCTCAAGCAGTTCGCCCTTGATGCCGATCTCGTAGTTGGCACCGGTCCTGGGCTGAAGGGGCTGCCTCTGGGCGTTCACTTTGTCGCTCTGCGGTTGGAAAATGTCGGCGTAGCTGGCGTAGGCGGTCCACTGGTCATTCAGGTCGTACAGCACGGCGGCGAACGGTGTGACCTGGCCGTTTTCCTGGCTGCGGTTGTTTACCCAGTATTCATAGCGCTGGGTGTAGGAGTCGCTCTTGTTACGGTACCAGCTCACCCGTGCACCCAGCACCAGGGTCAGTGGTTCTGCCAGTTTCAGGCGCAGGTTGGCGTAGGTGCCGTACTGGGTGGTGGTGGAGTCGGTTGGAATGCTACCGCCACGCAGGGGGCTGACCAGGTAATCAGCCTTCGCCGGGTGAGGGAAGTCTGCCGAGGGGTCGAGCGGATTCTGGCTGCCGCTCAGCGCCATCAGTGCAAAGTAGTCATGGGTTTTCTGGCGGCTGGCGTTGGCACCGATGATCAGTTCGTGCTGCAAGCCGAAGGCTTCGAACTTGCCGTCGACGTAGCTATCGAAGCCGTAGTCGTCCTGGTCGTAGTCGAAGCGCCCGGCATAGCGGCCCATGCTGGCGCTGGTGGCGCCGACCGGTACCGAACCTTCGGAGTAACCGTATTCGATGTTCTGATTGTTGTGGGTGTAGACCGAGGCAAAATTCAGTGTCCAGTCTTCGTTGAAACGGTGCTTGAGATCGGCAAAGCCGGTAATGCGCTGGCTTTGCAGGTCGTTCCAGCTGGCACCCAGGCAAGTGGAGCGGGACAGCTTCAGGTCGCTGCCATCGGCGTAGCGGGGCAGGCCGTGGTAGCACGGCGTGGCATCCACATCCTCGTACGCCAGGCCAAAGCCCAGGGTCGTGTCGGCGCTGACGTCCCAGTCGATGGCACCGTACAGCACCTGGTCCTGGCGCTTGGCGGTGTCGTAGAAGTACTGGCGGTCTTGCAGTGCTGCCACGGCGCGGCCACGCACGGTGCCCGACTCGTTCAGCGGGCCGCCCACATCCACCTGGCCGCGGTAGTTGTCCCAGCTGCCGGCAGACAGGGTGACGATAGTAGCGGCCTTTTCCTGGCCACGCTTGCGTACGAAGTTGACCCCCCCGGCGGAGGAGCCAGAGCCCTTCATCATGCCGGCCGCCCCCTTGAGGATTTCGACGCGGTCATAGAAGGCCATGTCGCTGGAAAAGCTGTTGGCCTGCACGTAGTTGCCGCCCACGTCCAGGGGGACGCCGTCATACTGATACTGGCCGTCGAGGTTGAAGCCACGGGAGTAGAAGTACTTGCCGCCCATGGGTGAGTCGTAAATGGTGATGCCCGGGGTCTTGTCCAGCACCTGTTCAAGCGTGTTGAGGTTCTGGTCGTCGAGCATCTTGCGGGTCATGACGGTGACCGACTGCGGGGTTTCCTTCAGCGTGTGCACACCCTTGCCAATGGTCACGGCGCGGGCGGTGTAAGACTGCGTACCCTCGCTGGTCGCGTCCAGCCGGTTGGCGTCGATGTTCAGTGGCCCCAGTTCCATCGCTGTGCCGTTGCCTGAAGGCACCAGCACGTAACCGCCATTACCCTGGCGTTGTGCCTGCAAGCCGCTATTGCCCAGCAGGCGCACCAGCCCTTCCTCGACGCTGTAGCTGCCCTCCAGGCCTGCGCTGTTGAGGTTGCGGGTTTGCTGGGTGTCGAACGAAATGGTCACACCCGCCTGCACGCCAAACTGGGTGATGGCGTTGCCCAGCGGGCCAGCGGCGACGTGGTAGGCAGTCTGGCTCTGGGCCATGGCCTGGGCAGGCGTCAGCAGCAGGGCTGGCGCGCTGGCCAGGGATATGCCGAACAACACCAGGCGCACAGCCTGGCTCAGCTTGGTTGCAGGGGGGAGGTGCAGGTGGGGCATTACGTGATCCTTCCGAGTCATGGCAGAGAGCCGCTGTCGTCGCGGCTTGTGTCAGGGACGGACGAGAATCGAAATCAGCAAGATTTCACTGAAAGTTTTTTCACCTGTTGCTCAGGCAGGTTCCACGCTGACCCAGTAGCGGCTCATGTAGCGCACGTTCACGGGCAGGGTTTTCGGCAGGTTGGCCAAGGCGATGTCGGTGTCATCAATGCGGAATGCCCCGGAAATGCTCATGGCCCGGATCGACGGGGCACAACGCAACACGCCTGGCCGATAGCGCCCCAGCTCTTCGATGAAGTCGCCCAGGCGCCAGTCGTTCACGCTCAGCATGCCTTGTAGCCAGGCCGTGGAGTCGGCTGGCAGGGCATGGGCGACGGTGAAATCTTGCGGGTCAAAGCTCGCTTGCTGGCCGGCCTGCAACTGCAGCACGCGGTCCGGGTAGCGCTGTGGACGCAGCTCGACGCTGGCTTGCAGTACCCCCACGCGTGTCTGCTGCGCAAGCTTGCGGACGCTGAACTCGGTACTGCGTGCAAGCACGCTGCCGTCATCGGTGTGCACGATGAGCGGGCGCTGCTGAAGATCGCCGAGCGGGCGCACCAGGATTTCACCCTGGTACAGCCGGATCGTCCGCACTTTCGCATCAAAGCGCACATCCAGCGCGGTACCGACGTTCATTTCCAGTTGCGAGCCATCCTCCAGTTGCACGGCGCGCCGCTCGCCGGTACCGGTACGTTGTTGCGCCATCAGGGCGCGATAGGGCACCTGCCCGGCTGCCAGCCAGCCACCGCCGCCCATGGCCAGCAGCAGGCTCAACACTTTCAGCACATCGCGCCGCTGCGCCTGAGCCGCGCCCAGGCTGGACAGCGCTGCCTGTGGCGGCACCATGGCCCATTGTTGCTGGAGCTTTTCAACGCGGGCCCAGGCCGCGGCATGCTGTGGGCTGGCCTGCAACCATTGCTGCCAGGCGTGGGTACGGGCTGGGTTGCTGTCGCCATCGTTGAGCTGCACGTACCAAGTGGCAGCGGCTTCCAGCGTCTTGATGTCCATACCGTTCAGCCTTCGACAGCCAGCAGGCAGCGGGTCATGGCCTTGATCAGGTGGTTCTTCACCGTGGTGACCGACACGCCGAAGCGCTCGGCCGCGGCGCCGTAGGTCAGGCCTTCCAGCTGCACGGCAAGGAAGATGGCGCGGGTCTTGGTGCCGAGTTCGTCCAACAGGTTGTCCACGGCCACCAGCATTTCGATGATCGACAGGCGTATTTCCGGCGATACCTCCACCGGCTCCGGGCGCAGGGCCAGGGCTTGCAGGTAGGCCTGTTCGATGGTGCGGCGGCGAACCTTGTCGATCAACAGCGAGCGGGCGATGGCGCTGAGGTAGCTGCGTGGCTCGCGGATGGGCAGCTGGTTGCGCGCGGTCATCACCCGCAGGAAGGTGTCGTGTGCCAGGTCGGAGGCATCGGCGGCATTGCCCAGGCGGGCGCGCAGCCAGCCTTTCAGCCAGCTGTTGTTTTCGCTGTACAGCTGGTGCAGGGCCTGGGGATCGAGCGTCGACATGGCGTCAAGACCGCAATATTAATGGGAATTGATCGCATTTTCTCTACAAAGCCAGGCCGAATGCAAGGCTTGTGTGGGAGCGGGCATGCCCGCGAAGAAACCACCGCGGAGTGTGGCACCGGCTCTGCCGGTGTTCGCGGGCGCGCCCGCTCCCACAGGGGCTTGTGCGCGCCTTGAAAGATGAGTTTAGAAACCTGCCTCCAGGCCCAGCAGGTCCTGCACGGTCTGGCGCCGACGGATCATGCGCAGTGCGCCGTTCTCGATCAAAAACTCCGGCAGCAACGGCCGGCTGTTGTAGTTCGACGACATCGACGCGCCATAGGCCCCGGCATCGTGAATCACCAGCAAATCGCCCACCTGTGCCTGGGGCAGTTCTTGCGGGGTCAGCTCCTGGTCATCCTGGGTGAACACGTCACCCGATTCACACAATGGCCCGGCCACTACGGTCGGTTGCCGTGGGCGGTCCACCGGCTGGCCGTTGGCGTCGAGCAGGGTCATGCCGTGGTAGGCGCCGTACATGGCCGGGCGCATCAGGTCGTTGAAGCCGGCGTCGATCATGACGAAGGTATTGCGGCCCACCTGCTTCACAGCACGCACTTCGGCCACCAGGTAGCCCGATTCCGCGACCAGGAAGCGCCCGGGCTCGATTTCCATGCGCACCGGGTGGCCGAGCATCGCTTCGATTTCCTTGCGCGCCACAGCCCAGGTCTGGGCGTAACGTTGCAGGTCGACCGGCTTATCGGTGCTGCGGTACGGGGTGGACAGCCCGCCGCCGATGGAAAACACCTCGATATCCACGCCCAGGCGGCCGATCAGCTCGATCATCGAGCGGGCCACCTGCTCCAGGTGCTGGTAATCCACCCCGGAGCCGATGTGCATGTGCACGCCCACCAGGTGCAGGCCATGGGCCTTGATCACCGCCAGCGCTTCGTCCAGCTCTTCATGCCAGATGCCGTGCTTGCTGTTTTCGCCGCCGGTATTGGTCTTGCGGCTGTGGCCATGGCCGAAGCCCGGGTTGATGCGAATCCACACGCGGTGACCGGGCGAGCGTTCACCCAGTTGGCGCAGCATGTCGATGGAGCCGGCGTTGACTTCGATCTTTTCTGCCACCACCCGCTCCAGGGTTGGCCGGTCCAGCGCGTCGCAGGTCAATACCACGCCGGCCGGGTCGCCCTCGACGCTGGCACCTGCTGCAAAGGCCCGCTCCATCTCGCCCAGCGACACCGCGTCCAGCACCAGGCCGTGGGCGCGCATCAGGCGCAGCACATGCAGGTTGGGGTTGGCTTTCTGGGCGAAGCGCACGGTGTCGAACACCTTCAATTGCTCGACACGTTCGGCGATGGTGCTGGCGTCATACGCCCACAGCGGCGAGCCGTGCTGGCGTACAGCCTCGGCCAGGAGGGAGAAGGGTGCGGTCATGGTGGCACTACTCATTTAAAGAAGACCACGAGCATGCGCTAACGCAGGAATTCAGAAAAATAGCTATTTTTCTGTAAGTCATTCATATCTGATATACCCACAGTCGACTCATCAGGTGCCCCCGTGAAACTGTCCGTCCGCCATATCGAAGTGTTCCGCGCCATCATGGCCGCTGGCAGCGTCACCGGTGCGGCACGCCTGCTGTTCACCTCGCAGCCCACGGTCAGCCGTGAGCTGGCGCGGCTGGAACAGGTAACCGGGTTGAACCTGTTCGAGCGCGAGGGCGGGCGCCTGGTGGCGACAGCCCAGGCGCTGCTGTTGATCGAAGAGGTCGAGCGCGCCTACGTGGGGCTGGAGCGGATCGACCGCTTTGCCCAGGCCATTCGCAATTTCGAGCAGGGCCGGCTGGCAATCACCTGCCTGCCACTGTTTTCCCAGACCCTGCTGCCCAAGGCCTGCCAGCGCTTCCATCAACAGCACCGGGGCGTGAGCGTGAGCATCCTGGCACAGGAGTCGCCGTTGCTGGAGGAGTCACTGGTGGCCCAGCAGCATGACCTTGGCCTGACCGAGGTCGAACAGATACCGCGCGGCGCCTATGGCGAACTGTTGTTCAGCGCCAACATGGTGTGCGTGTTGCCCGAGCATCACCCGTTGCAGGCCAGGGCCGAACTGGAGCTGAGCGACTTTCACGAGGTGGACTTCATCAACCTGGCCAGCCTGGACACCTACCGCCAGCGCCTGGACCAGCACTTTCGCGCGGCGGGGGTGAACCGCCGCACGGTGATCGAAACCACCAGTGCCGCCTCGGTGTGCGCCATGGTCAGGCAAGGGTTGGGGGTGGCGATCATCAACCCGCTGAGCGGGCTGGAGGCGGCGCAGGGCGGGTTACCGATCCGCAGGTTGCGGGTGTCGGTGCCGTACCAGGTGATGCTGATCAGGCCGGATCACAGGCCTGCTTCGGCGGCAGTGGAGCCGTTTTGTGAGGCGCTGCGGGCGCAGGCTAAAGAGATGCAACAAGCGCTGGCCTGATCACTGTGGGAGCGGGCAAGCCCGCGAAGCAGGCGACGCGGTGGATGGCACCGGCTTTGCCGGTGTTCGCGGGCATGCCCGCTCCCACAGAGACCGCGCTGGTGTTCAGTCAATCACAGCTCGCAAACGAAGGTGCCAGTCCCGGCCAGGATGTTCTCCAGGGTTTCCTTCACTTCATCCAGGTCGCTCAGGTCGCTGGTCAGGTTGATCTCCAGCACCTCGTCGCCCTTCAGTGCATCGCGGTCGCCGGCCGCCACTTCGATCAGCAGGCGCTTGGCGCCCAGGGTCACTTTCAGGCCGTCCAGGGTCGATGGCTCGTCATCCAGGGTCAGGTCGACGGTGTCTTCGTCCGGGTAGCGGGTAAGCAGAAACATCTGACCCTTGTCGCTGTGGCAGCACAGGGTCGCCATGTTGTCTTCCTCGTCATCGCAAGGGGTGGCGAAGAGCAGGGCGGTGTTGATTTGCATAAGCAGGCTCGGATCAAAGGAAACGGAAGGGAATTCTGACAGTCTTGGCTACATGCATAAACGTAAAGTTACCGCCCCTTGACCGAAATTGTCGCAGCGCTGCAAGCCTTGATGACCGATCAGTCGTTAAGCTTCGCCCAGCCCTGGGCGTGCCTGCGCACGTTCAACGTCTGGTTTTTACCGTCCGCCTTGCCACGGGTTGGCTATCGTTGATCCGTACACGGCGCACGCAGCGACGCTTCAACTATTACAAAGCCCAAGCGGAGTACCACAGATGGCGTTCTTCACCGCAGCCAGCAAAGCCGACTTCCAGCATCAACTGCAAGCGGCCCTGGCGCAGCACATCAGCGAACAGTCCCTGCCACAAGTGACGCTGTTCGCCGAGCAGTTCTTCGGCATCATCTCTCTGGACGAACTCACCCAACGCAGGCTTTCCGACCTGGCCGGCTGCACCCTGTCAGCCTGGCGCATCATCGAGCGTTTCGACCCCGAATACCCGCAAGTGCGCGTGTACAACCCCGATTACGAACGCAATGGCTGGCAGTCGACCCACACGGTGGTCGAAGTGCTGCACCACGACCTGCCGTTCCTGGTCGACTCGGTGCGCACCGAGCTCAACCGCCGTGGCTACAGCATCCACACCCTGCAAACCACTGTGCTCAGCGTGCGCCGTGGCGCCAAGGGCGAGTTGCTGGAACTGCTGCCCAAGGGTACCCAGGGCGAGGGTGTGTGCCACGAGTCGCTGATGTACCTGGAGATCGACCGCTGCGCCAATGCCGCCGAGCTGACCGTGCTGGCCCGCGAGATCGAGCAGGTGCTGGCTGAGGTGCGGGTAGCCGTCGCCGACTTCGAACCGATGAAAGCCAAGCTGCGCGAAGTGGTGGCGCAGGTGGAACAGACCGCCTTCGGTCCTGCCCAGAACGAGAAGGGCGAGGTCAAGGCCTTCCTCGAATGGCTGCTGGACAACCACTTCACCTTCCTGGGCTATGAAGAGTTCACCGTCAAGGGCGACGCCGATGGCGGCCAGATGGTCTACGACGAGCAGTCGTTCCTTGGCCTGCCGCGCCGTCTGCGCGTGGGCCTTACGGCCGAAGAGCTGCGCATCGAAGACTATGCCGTGGCCTACCTCAACGAGCCGCTGCTGCTGTCGTTCGCCAAGGCCGCGCTGCCCAGCCGCGTGCACCGCCCGGCCTACCCGGACTACGTGTCGATCCGCCAGCTGGACGCCGACGGCAAGGTCATCAAGGAGCACCGCTTCATGGGCCTGTACACCTCGTCGGTGTATGGCGAAAGCGTGCATGCCATCCCCTATATCCGCGTGAAAGTGGCCGAAGTCGAGCGCCGCTCGGGCTTCGACCCCAAGGCTCACCTGGGCAAGGAACTGGCCCAGGTACTGGAGGTGCTGCCACGCGACGACCTGTTCCAGACGCCAATCGACGAGCTGTTCACCACCGTCATGGCCATCGTGCAGATCCAGGAGCGCAACAAGATTCGCGTGTTCCTGCGCAAGGACCCGTACGGCCGCTTCTGCTACTGCCTGGCCTACGTACCGCGGGAAATCTATTCCACCGAAGTGCGGCAGAAGATCCAGCAGGTACTGATGGAGCGCCTGAAGGCCAGCGACTGTGAGTTCTGGACATTCTTCTCCGAGTCGGTGCTGGCCC
The DNA here is from genome assembly GCF_044769185.1 of Pseudomonas sp. NPDC090592. Classification (NCBI taxonomy): domain Bacteria; kingdom Pseudomonadati; phylum Pseudomonadota; class Gammaproteobacteria; order Pseudomonadales; family Pseudomonadaceae; genus Pseudomonas; species Pseudomonas sp. NPDC090592. The sequence continues at coordinate 25,448 of NZ_JBIVXJ010000020.1, read as the reverse complement.
GTGTGCAACTGATTCTGCGGGTAGACCCGAAAAACCGCATCGACATCGACCCGCAGCAACTGGAGCGCGAAGTGGTCCAGGCCTGCCGCTCGTGGCATGACGACTACTCGGCGCTGGTGGTGGAGAACTTCGGCGAAGCCCAGGGCACCAACATCCTCGCCGACTTCCCCAAAGGCTTCCCGGCCGGCTACCGTGAGCGCTTCGCTGCGCACTCGGCAGTGGTCGACCTGCAACATGTGCTGAACCTGTCGGAAAGCAAGCCGCTGGCGATGAGCTTCTACCAGCCGCTGACCCAGGTGGGCGAGCGTATCCTGCACTGCAAGCTGTACCACGCCGACACCCCGCTGGCGCTGTCCGATGTGCTGCCGATCCTGGAAAACCTCGGCCTGCGCGTGCTTGGCGAGTTCCCCTACCGCCTGCGCCATGCCAGCGGCCGGGAGTACTGGATTCACGACTTCGCCTTTACCTACAGCGAAGGCCTGAGCCTGGATATCCAGCAGCTCAACGACACGTTGCAGGATGCCTTCATCCACATCGTGGGTGGCGATGCCGAGAACGACGCGTTCAACCGCCTGGTGCTCACCGCCGGCCTGCCATGGCGCGACGTGGCGCTGCTGCGCGCCTACGCCCGTTACCTGAAGCAGATCCGCCTGGGCTTCGACCTGGGTTACATCGCCAGCACCCTGAACAACCACACCGACATCGCCCGCGAGCTGACCCGGTTGTTCAAGACCCGCTTCTACCTGGCGCGCAAGCTCACCCAGGACGACCTGGATGACAAGCAGCTACGCCTGGAACAAGCGATCCTGACCGCATTGGACGACGTGCAGGTACTCAACGAAGACCGCATCCTGCGTCGCTACCTGGACCTGATCAAGGCCACCCTGCGTACCAACTTCTACCAGCCGGACGCCAACGGCCAGAACAAGTCGTACTTCAGCTTCAAGTTCAACCCCAAGCTGATCCCCGAACTGCCCAAACCGGTGCCCAAGTTCGAAATCTTTGTCTATTCGCCGCGCGTCGAGGGCGTTCACCTGCGCTTTGGCAACGTTGCCCGCGGCGGCCTGCGCTGGTCTGACCGTGAAGAAGACTTCCGCACCGAAGTGCTGGGCCTGGTAAAAGCCCAGCAGGTGAAGAACTCGGTCATCGTGCCGGTCGGTGCCAAGGGTGGTTTCCTGCCGCGCCGTCTGCCGCTGGGCGGCAGCCGTGACGAGATCGCCGCCGAAGGCGTGGCGTGCTACCGCATCTTCATTTCCGGCCTGCTCGACATCACCGACAACCTGAAGGACGGTGGCGTGGTGCCGCCGGCCAACGTGGTGCGTCATGACGATGACGACCCGTACCTGGTGGTGGCGGCCGACAAGGGCACCGCAACCTTCTCCGACATCGCCAACGGCATTGCCATCGATTACGGCTTCTGGCTGGGCGACGCCTTTGCCTCGGGCGGCTCGGCCGGCTACGACCACAAGAAGATGGGCATTACCGCACGCGGCGCCTGGGTGGGCGTGCAGCGTCACTTCCGCGAGCGCGGCATCAACGTGCAGGAAGACCCGATTACCGTCATCGGCGTGGGCGACATGGCTGGCGACGTGTTCGGCAACGGCCTGCTGATGTCCGACAAGCTGCAACTGGTGGCGGCGTTCAACCACCTGCACATCTTCATCGACCCCAACCCGGAGCCTGCGTCCAGCTTTGCCGAGCGCAAGCGCCTGTTCGACCTGCCGCGCTCGGCCTGGAGCGATTACGACACCAGCATCATGTCTGAAGGCGGCGGCATCTTCCCGCGCAGTGCCAAAAGCATCGCCATCAGCCCGCAGATGAAAGAACGCTTTGCCATCGAAGCCGACCGGCTAACCCCCACCGAGCTGCTCAACGCGCTGCTCAAGGCCCCGGTGGACCTGCTGTGGAATGGCGGCATCGGTACCTACGTGAAGGCCAGCACCGAAAGCCACGCGGATGTCGGCGACAAGGCCAACGATGCGCTGCGGGTAAACGGTAACGAACTGCGCTGCAAGGTGGTGGGCGAGGGCGGCAACCTGGGCATGACCCAGCTCGGTCGGGTCGAGTTCGGCCTGAACGGCGGCGCCACCAACACCGACTTCATCGACAACGCCGGCGGCGTGGACTGTTCCGACCACGAGGTCAACATCAAGATCCTGCTCAATGAAGTGGTGCAGGGTGGCGACATGACCGAGAAGCAGCGCAACCAGCTGCTGGGCAGCATGACCGACGAAGTCGGCAACCTGGTGCTGGGCAACAACTACAAGCAGACCCAGGCGCTGTCGCTGGCAGCCCGCCGCGCCCGCGAGCGGATCGCCGAGTACAAGCGCCTGATGGCCGACCTGGAAGCCCGTGGCAAGCTGGACCGCGCCATCGAGTTCCTGCCTTCCGAGGAGCAACTGGTGGAACGCCTGGCCGCCGGCCAGGGCCTGACCCGCGCCGAGCTGTCGGTGCTGATCTCGTACAGCAAGATCGACCTCAAGGAGCAACTGCTCAAGTCGCTGGTGCCGGACGACGACTACCTGACCCGCGACATGGAAACCGCGTTCCCGCCGTCGCTGGTCAGCAAGTTCGCCGAGGCCATGCGCCGTCACCGCCTGAAGCGCGAAATCGTCAGCACCCAGATCGCCAACGACCTGGTCAACAACATGGGCATCACCTTCGTCCAGCGCCTGAAGGAGTCGACTGGCATGAGCCCTGCCAACGTGGCCGGGGCCTATGTGATCGTGCGCGACATCTTCCACCTGCCGCACTGGTTCCGCCAGATCGAGGCCCTGGACTACCAGGTGCCGGCAGAAATCCAGCTGACCCTGATGGACGAGCTGATGCGCCTGGGCCGCCGTGCCACGCGCTGGTTCCTGCGTAGCCGCCGCAACGAGCAGGACGCCGGGCGTGACACCGCGCATTTCGGGCCGAAGATCGCCCAGCTGGGGCTCAAGCTCGATGAGCTGCTGGAAGGGCCGACCCGCGAACGCTGGATGGTGCGTTACCAGGGCTTTGTCGAGGCCGGCGTGCCGGAGTTGCTGGCGCGCATGGTGGCCGGTACCAGCCACCTGTACACCTTGCTGCCGATCATCGAAGCGGCCGACGTGACGGGTCATGACCCGGCGCAGGTGGCCAAGGCGTTCTTCGCCGTGGGCAGCTCGCTGGACCTGACCTGGTACTTGCAGGAAATCAGCAACCTGCCGGTGGAAAACAACTGGCAGGCGCTGGCCCGCGAAGCCTTCCGCGACGACATCGACCTGCAGCAGCGGGCAATCACCATCTCGGTATTGCAGATGGCCGATGCGCCTGAAGACATGGACGCCCGCGTGGCGCTGTGGGCCGAGCAGCATCGGGTGATGGTGGAACGCTGGCGCGCCATGCTGGACGACCTGCGCAATGCCACCGGGACCGACTATGCGATGTACGCGGTGGCCAATCGCGAGCTGGTCGACCTGGCCATGAGCGGGCAGGCGGCGGTGGTGCCGTCCTGAGGCCTTTAGTGAGGTAAAAGAAAGCCCCGGCAGCGATGCCGGGGCTTTTTTGTACTCCTGTGCTGGCCTCTTCGCGGGCATGCCCGCTCCCACAGGTCCTTCACCAACCTGAACCCTGCGCGATACCTGTGGGAGCGGGCGTGCCCGCGAAGAGGCCGGTGCAGGCTTACTTGAACCGCCGCTCCACGCCTTTCTCCACCAGGATCTTCGCCGAAATCTCCTCCACCGAAAAATGCGTGGAATTGATGTTGGGAATGTTTTCCCGGCGGAACAGGTTCTCCACCTCGCGCACTTCGAACTCGCACTGGGCAAAGCTGGAGTAGCGGCTGTTGGGCTTGCGCTCATGGCGGATGGCGGTGAGGCGGTCGGGGTCGATGGTCAGGCCGAACAGCTTGCTGTGGTGCTTTTTCAGCACAGCCGGCAGTTGCAGGCGCTCCATGTCGTCTTCGGTCAGCGGATAGTTGGCCGCGCGGATGCCGAACTGCATGGCCATGTACAGGCAGGTAGGGGTCTTGCCGCAGCGTGATACACCCACCAGGATCAAGTCGGCCTTGTCGTAGTAATGGGTGCGTGCGCCATCGTCGTTGTCCAGGGCGAAATTCACCGCCTCGATGCGTTCCATATAGTTGGAATTACCGCCAATCGAGTGCGATTTACCCACGGAATACGACGAATGGGCAGTCAATTCCTGCTCGAGCGGGGATAAAAACGAAGAAAAGATGTCGATCATGAAGCCATTCGACGTTGCCAGGATCTCGCGAATGTCCTGGTTGACGATGGTGTCGAAGATGATCGGGCGTACCCCGTCACGCTCGGCCGCAGCGTTGATTTGCAGGACCATGGTCCGCGCTTTGTCCGGCGAATCGATGTACGGGCGGGTGAATTTGTTGAACGGAATGCTCTCGAATTGCGCGAGCAAACTCTGGCCCAGGGTTTCGGCAGTGATACCGGTGCCGTCGGAGATGAAGAACGCGGTTCGTTTCATTTGCGATCTGGGCCTTAAGCTGATGAAGATTCTTGGATATGATAAGTTCGGTTTGCCGAATGCGGCTGTCGTCATTCTGCCACATTTGCAGAGCCTATTTTCCAGGTACAGGCCACAAACGCCCGGCCAAGTCACAGAAGACAGGCGGGCGCCTTTTTGAGCTTTTCCAACACAGTTAGTGGAGAGATCACCTTGGTAGAGTACGTAGTTTCCCTCGATAAGCTCGGCGTCCATGATGTGGAGCATGTGGGGGGCAAGAACGCATCCCTGGGCGAGATGATCAGTAACCTCGCAGGTGCCGGGGTGTCCGTGCCGGGCGGCTTTGCCACCACGGCGCAGGCGTACCGTGACTTCCTCGAGCAGAGTGGCCTGAACGACAAGATTCACGCCGCGCTCGACGCGCTGGACGTGGATGACATCAACGCCCTGACCAAGACCGGCGCGCAGATCCGCCAGTGGGTCATGGAAGCCGAATTCCCGGCACGTCTGGATTCGGAAATCCGAACCGCCTTCGCCGCCATGGCCGCCGGCAACGACAACATGGCCGTTGCCGTGCGTTCCTCGGCCACCGCCGAAGACCTGCCGGACGCCTCGTTCGCCGGCCAGCAGGAAACCTTCCTCAACATCCGCGGCGTTGACAACGTGATCCGCGCGGCCAAGGAAGTGTTCGCCTCGCTGTTCAATGACCGCGCCATCGCCTACCGCGTGCACCAGGGCTTCGACCACAAGCTGGTCGCCCTGTCTGCCGGTGTGCAGCGCATGGTCCGCTCCGAAACCGGCACCGCCGGCGTCATGTTCACCCTCGACACCGAGTCGGGCTTCCGCGACGTGGTGTTCATTACCGGCGCCTACGGCCTGGGCGAAACCGTGGTGCAGGGTGCGGTCAACCCTGATGAATTCTACGTGCACAAGAACACCCTGCAGGCCGGCCGCCCGGCCATCCTGCGCCGCAACCTGGGCAGCAAGGCCATCAAGATGGTCTACGGCGACGAAGCCAAGGCCGGCCGTTCGGTCAAGACCGTGGAAGTGGACCGTGCCGAGCGCGCGCGCTTCTGCCTGAGCGATGCCGAGGTCAGCGAGCTGGCCAAGCAGGCCATGATCATCGAGCAGCACTACCAGCGCCCGATGGACATCGAATGGGCCAAAGACGGCGACGACGGCCAGCTGTACATCGTCCAGGCCCGCCCTGAAACGGTGAAAAGCCGCTCCAGCGCCAATGTCATGGAACGCTACCTGCTGAAGGAAAAGGGCACCGTGCTGGTCGAAGGCCGTGCCATCGGCCAGCGCATCGGCGCCGGCAAGGTCCGCGTGATCAACGATGTGTCGGAAATGGACAAGGTCCAGCCAGGTGACGTACTGGTCTCCGACATGACCGACCCGGACTGGGAGCCGGTGATGAAGCGTGCCAGCGCCATCGTCACCAACCGCGGCGGGCGTACCTGCCACGCGGCGATCATCGCCCGTGAGCTGGGGATTCCGGCCGTGGTCGGTTGCGGCAACGCCACCCAGGTGCTCAAGGACGGCCAGGGCGTGACGGTTTCCTGTGCCGAAGGCGACACCGGTTTCATCTTCGAAGGTGAGCTGGGCTTCGACATCAAGCAGAACTCGGTCGATGCCATGCCGGAACTGCCGTTCAAGATCATGATGAACGTCGGCAACCCGGACCGCGCCTTCGACTTCGCCCAGCTGCCCAACGCCGGTGTCGGCCTGGCGCGCCTGGAGTTCATCATCAACCGCATGATCGGCGTGCACCCCAAGGCGCTGCTGAACTACGCAGGCCTGCCACCGGAGCTGAAAGAGAGCGTCGACAAGCGCATCGCCGGCTACAACGACCCGGTCGGCTTCTACGTCGAGAAACTGGTCGAAGGTATCAGCACCCTGGCGGCGGCCTTCTACCCGAAAAAGGTCATCGTGCGCCTGTCGGACTTCAAGTCCAACGAGTACGCCAACCTGATCGGCGGCAAGCTGTACGAGCCGGAAGAAGAAAACCCGATGCTGGGCTTCCGTGGTGCGTCGCGCTACATCAGCGAATCGTTCCGTGACTGCTTCGAGCTCGAATGCCGTGCGCTGAAGCGCGTGCGCAACGAGATGGGCCTGACCAACGTCGAGATCATGGTGCCGTTCGTGCGCACCCTGGGCGAAGCCAGCCAGGTCGTCGACCTGCTGGCCGAAAACGGCCTGGCCCGCGGCGACAACGGCCTGCGCGTGATCATGATGTGCGAGCTGCCGTCCAACGCCATTCTGGCCGAAGAGTTCCTGGAGTACTTCGACGGCTTCTCGATCGGCTCCAACGACCTGACCCAGCTGACCCTGGGCCTGGACCGTGACTCGGGTATCATTGCCCACCTGTTCGACGAGCGTAACCCTGCGGTGAAAAAGCTGCTGGCCAACGCCATTGCCGCGTGCAACAAGGCCGGCAAGTACATCGGCATTTGCGGCCAGGGCCCATCGGACCACCCGGACCTGGCCAAGTGGCTGATGGAGCAAGGTATCGAGAGCGTGTCGCTGAACCCGGACTCGGTACTCGAAACCTGGTTCTTCCTGGCCGAGGGCCAGGGCGCAGCCTGACGCAGTAAAACGCGGGGGTACGTCTGGCGCACCCCCGCCTGGTTTTTTCCAGGGCGTGTTCCAGTGATGGTTCCCGCCCTTTTTTGTGCACCAAGCAACCTTATGCAAAGCAGCAGCATTCTATTCCCCGTGGCCCTGCTCAGTGCCGAGCGCCGCGGTGACCTCAGCGAAGACGTGTACCGGATCAAGGCTGGCAACGGCCCTGACCCCAGCGTCGAGCTGGCCATCACCCGCCTGGGAATGGCCGACCAGGGCCGTGCCCATGGCGTGCCGGTCATTCTCCTGCATGGCAGTTTTTCCAACCGGCGTTTCTGGTATTCGCCCAAAGGGGTCGGCCTGGGTGCCTACCTCGCCCGTGCCGGTTTTGATGTATGGATCCCGGAAATGCGCGGCCACGGCCTGTCGCCGCGCAACCACGCCTGGCAGCACAACAGTGTGGCCGCGTATGCCCGTGATGACTTGCCGCTGATCGCTGCGTTCGTGCGCGAACAGTCGGGCCAGGTGCCGCACTGGATTGGCCATTCGTTGGGCGGCACCACGCTGGCGGCGGCGCTTGGGGGTGGTTATCTGGCTGTCGAGCAGGTGGCCAGCGTGGCGCTGTTCGGCACCCAGATCAGCCGCGTGTACTGGCCGTTGAAGGTACCCCCGCTGGTGTGGGGTGCAAAGCTGGTGCTCAAGCGCTGGGGGCAGATATCCGGGCCGCGCTTCAAGCGTGGCCCCGAGGATGAGCCGATTGGCCTGGCGCTGGAGAGCATGCGCTGGCATGGCTTGTTCGGGCGTTTTGGCGACAAGAAAAGCGACTGGTGGGCGGGGCTGGCGGAGGTGGATGTGCCACTGCTGGCGGTGGCCGGCGCGGGCGACTTCCAGGACCCGGTGTGGGCCTGCCGCAAGCTGTTCGAGCAGTTGGGCGGCGAACGCAAGCAGTTCCTGCGGCTGGGGCGTGAGGAAGGCTTCGATGCTTTCGGGCATGTCGACATGCTGGTGAGCAAGGCTGCGCAGGTGCAGGTGTGGCCGTTGGTGGAGCGCTGGCTGCGTGACCCGTTGCTGCCGGTGCATGAATCTACGGTGGCTGTAGAGCCTTTGCCAGCCAGCTGACTTTGTTTTGGCAGTACCGGCCCTTTCGCGGGCGCGCCCGCTCCCACAGGGATTTCATAGCACTCGAGTCTTGTGATATCCCTGTGGGAGCGGGCATGCCCGCGAAAGGGCCGGAACAGGCTATACACAAATGACTGCCCGGTCCCGGATGACTGCGACAGCCTCCAAGGTGTAGCCTTGGCCGATACCCGCTTTCGTTGTGACTGACAGGAGCTTCCCATGCAGCATTACGTAACGCCCGACCTGTGTGACGCCTACCCGGACCTGGTTCAGGTGCTGGAACCGATGTTCAGCAATTTCGGCGGCCGTGATTCGTTCGGCGGCCAGATCGTCACCATCAAGTGCTTCGAGGACAACTCGCGGGTCAAAGAGCAGGTCGAACTCGATGGCAAGGGCAAGGTGCTGGTGGTCGATGGCGGTGGTTCGCTACGCCGTGCGCTGCTGGGCGACATGCTTGCCGAAAAGGCTGCCAAAAACGGCTGGGAAGGCCTGGTGATCTACGGCTGCGTGCGTGATGTCGACGTACTGATCCAGACCGACGTCGGCGTGCAGGCCCTGGCCAGCCACCCGATGAAGACCGACAAGCGCGGCATCGGTGACCTCAACGTGGTGGTGGCCTTTGCCGGGGTGACCTTCCGCCCGGGTGAGTACGTGTATGCCGACAACAATGGCGTGCTGGTCTCGCCAAGCCCGCTGAAAATGCCGGAGTGATGCGCCGCACGCGCTGATGGAGCTTTGATGTTCGAGGAAGACAACGCGCAGTGGGGGCTGGTGCATGCCCTGGTGCTCGATGGTAAAGGCGGCGCACGCGCGATTGCCCGTACCGAACTGGACGACCTGCAACTGCAACCGCAGCAAAGCCTTTGGCTGCACTGGGACCGAAGCCATCCGCAAACCCGCACCTGGCTGCTGCGTGACAGTGGCCTGAGCGAGTTTGCCTGCGAGTTGCTGCTGGAAGAAAACACCCGGCCCCGCCTGTTGCCCATGGCAGACGAACAGCTGTTGCTGTTCCTGCGTGGGGTCAACCTCAACCCGGGCGCCGAGCCCGAGGACATGGTTTCGGTACGCATTTTCGCCGAGGCGCAACGGGTCATCTCGCTGCGCCTGCGGCCGTTGCGCGCCAGTGACGAGATTCTCCAGCAGTTGGAGCAGGGCAGGGGGCCTAAATCAGCCTCCGAGCTGTTGCTGCTGATGGGTGAACTGCTGACGGAAAAGGTTCAGGGCCTGGTCAGCGACCTGTCTGAACTGGTCGACCTGGAAGAAGAAAAGGTCGAATCCGACGAACGGTATACCCCGGAGCACGGCAGCCTGCAGCAGATCCGCCGTCGTGCCGCCGGCCTGCGCCGTTTCCTCGCCCCGCAGCGGGACATATACGCACAGCTGTCGCGCAGTAAATGGAGCTGGTTCGCCGATGCCGACGCTGATTACTGGAACGAGCTGAACAACAGCCTGATCCGCTACCTCGAAGAGCTGGAACTGACCCGCGAGCGGGCAGCACTGGTGCTGGAAAGCGAAGACCGCCGGCGTAGCGAGCGGATGAACCGTACCATGTACCGCTTTGGCATCATCACCTGCATCTTTCTGCCCATGAGCTTCGTCACCGGGCTGCTGGGCATCAATGTCGGCGGTATTCCAGGGGCGGAAAACCCCTTGGGCTTCCTGTTCGCCTGCATCGTCGTGCTGGGGCTGGCGGTGGGGCAGTGGTGGTTGTTCCGCCGGTTGCGGTGGGTATAGGGATGTATTGCCTGCACGGGCCTCTTCGCGGGCTTGCCCGCTCCCACAGGTACGCTACAGCTTTCAGGGTGTGTGCAATTACTGTGGGAGCGGGCAAGCCCGCGAAGAATCCAGCGCGCATTCATTTTGAAACACTCGTCCCAACAGGATGTGTGACCCATCGCCCGGCCATCTCGTCTCTTGCTGACACTGCGCGAGGTGCCCATGCACGATCCGTTTGAAGAATCCCTGCGCGACCTGCTCAAGGCATCACCCTCCGGCAATGACCGGGACGACCGGGATGATGCTGCCTGCCTGGGTCGCGTGCTGAAAACCGCCAACCGTCAGGTGGGTGCGGGTGATCTGTTCAGCCTGCTTGGCCGCTGGAGCCAGGCGCTGCTGATCGCCGTCAACAATGGCTCGGCGCATGTCGCGCCGGTGCGTCGACACTCTTCCCGCAACGCTGCCAGTGGCAGCAAAGCAGATAAGGCCGATTGATTATGGAACTCGATCTCTGGACCCAGAGCCTGGTCACCGCGATGACCGCGCTCTGGACCAAGGTAGCGAACTTCATCCCCAACCTGTTCGGCGCGCTGGTCGTGGTGCTGCTCGGTTTCGTGGTGGCCAAGCTGCTCGATACGCTGCTGTCCAAGGTGCTGGCCAAGTTTGGCCTGGACCGCCTGATGGCCGGAACAGGTCTGACCAAGATGCTTGGCCGGGTCGGTATCCAGGTGCCGATCTCGACCTTGATCGGCAAGATTGTCTACTGGTTCGTGCTCCTCATCTTCCTTGTCTCGGCCGCTGAGTCGCTGGGCCTGGAGCGGGTGTCGGCAACCCTCGACATGCTCGCCCTCTACCTGCCGAAGGTGTTTGGCGCGGCCCTGGTGCTGCTGGCCGGTGTGCTGCTGGCACAGGTGGCCAACGGCCTTGTGCGTGGCGCCGCCGAAGGCATCGGGCTGGAGTATTCGGCAGGCCTGGGGCGGATTACCCAAGGGCTGGTGATCATCATCAGCATTTCGGTGGCCATCAGCCAGCTCGAGGTGAAAACCGACCTGCTGAACCACGTGATCGTCATCGGGCTGATTACCGTTGGTCTGGCTGTTGCCCTGGCCATGGGCCTTGGCAGCCGTGAAATTGCCGGGCAGATCCTGGCCGGCATTTACGTGCGCGAGCTTTACCAGGTGGGCCAGCAGGTGCGGATTGGAGAGGTCGAAGGCCAAATCGAAGAAATCGGTACGGTCAAGACAACGCTGCTGACCGATGATGGCGAACTGGTGTCGCTGTCCAATCGCGAACTGCTTGAGCAGCGCGTCAATAGCCGCTAACCGCACAAAAGCTGTTAATGTATGCCGCCGCGAAATTCGACCCACGGGGTCGCGCGGCGACATTGACCTGACTGTCGGCCAGATCCGTTTTGAATAAAGTTCATTCGCCGCCCATGCGTTATGACCCCCGCGAGCTCACCGACGAAGAGTTGGTGGCGCGTTCGCATGAAGAGCTGTACCACGTTACCCGCGCCTATGAGGAGCTCATGCGGCGCTACCAGCGGACCCTGTTCAACGTCTGTGCGCGTTATCTGGGGAACGACCGGGACGCGGACGATGTCTGTCAGGAAGTGATGCTGAAAGTGCTGTACGGCCTGAAGAACTTCGAGGGCAAATCCAAGTTCAAGACCTGGCTCTACAGCATCACCTACAACGAGTGCATTACCCAGTACCGCAAGGAGCGCCGTAAACGCCGGTTGATGGATGCCTTGAGTCTGGACCCTGTTGAAGAGGCGTCCGAAGACAAGACACCGAAGCCGGAAGAAAAAGGCGGGCTGGACAAATGGCTGGTGCATGTGAACCCGATAGACCGGGAAATCCTGGTGCTGCGTTTTGTCGCAGAGCTGGAGTTCCAGGAAATTGCCGACATCATGCACATGGGCCTGAGCGCAACGAAAATGCGCTACAAGCGTGCGCTAGACAAGCTTCGTGAGAAATTTGCCGGCCTTGATGAAACTTAGTGGCGAGCAAATATCTCTAACGAATCGGCGAGTTCTGCTAGACTTGCCGTCGAGTTGTCCCCCGTGTTTGTGGTGGGACTGCTTAACTATCACCAGATGGGGATTTAACGGATGAAATTGAAAAACACCTTGGGCTTGGCCATTGGTTCGCTCGTAGCCGCCACTTCGATTGGCGCTATGGCACAAGGTCAAGGCGCCGTCGAGACCGAAGTTTTCTACAAGAAAGAATTCTTCGACAGCCAGCGCGACTTCAAGAACGACGGCAACCTGTTCGGCGGTTCGATCGGTTACTTCCTGACCGACGACGTTGAACTGCGTCTGGGCTACGACGAAGTGCACAACGCTCGTGGCGACGACGGCAAGAACATCAAGGGCTCTAACACCGCCCTGGACGCCGTTTACCACTTCAACAACCCGTACGACGCTATCCGTCCGTACGTTTCCGCTGGTTTCTCGCACCAGTCGCTGGGCCAGACCGGCCGTGGCGGTCGTGACCACTCCACCTTCGCCAACATTGGCGCTGGCGCCAAGTGGTACATCACCGACATGTTCTACGCCCGTGCCGGCGTTGAAGCTCAGTACAACATCGACCAGGGCGACACCGAGTGGGCCCCAAGCGTTGGTGTTGGCCTGAACTTCGGCGGTAGCCCGAAGCAAGCCGAAGCCGCTCCAGCTCCAGTTGCTGAAGTCTGCTCCGACTCCGACAACGACGGCGTATGCGACAACGTCGACAAGTGCCCAGACACCCCGGCCAACGTTACCGTTGACGCCGACGGCTGCCCGGCTGTTGCCGAAGTCGTTCGCGTTGAGCTGGACGTCAAGTTCGACTTCGACAAGTCGGTCGTCAAGCCAAACAGCTACGGCGACATCAAGAACCTGGCTGACTTCATGAAGCAGTACCCACAAACCACCACCGTGGTTGAAGGTCACACTGACTCCGTGGGTCCAGACGCATACAACCAGAAGCTGTCCGAGCGTCGTGCCAATGCCGTCAAGCAAGTGCTGACCAACCAGTACGGCGTAGAATCCAGCCGTGTTGAATCGGTTGGCTACGGCGAAACCCGTCCGGTTGCCGACAACGCCACCGAAGAAGGCCGTGCTGTCAACCGTCGCGTTGAAGCTCAGGTTGAAGCTCAGTCCAAGTAATTGGCCTGATGTTTCATGAAAAACCCGGCCTCGGCCGGGTTTTTCTTTGCCTGAATTTTGTGTTGCCTGCGCCGGCCCTTTCGCGGGTAAACCCGCTCCCACAGAGATTGCACAGGTGCTGAATCTGGTGAAGTACCTGTGGGAGCGGGTTTACCCGCGAAAGGGCCGGCGCAGGCATTCATCAGGTGTTTCTCATTGGCAAGGTGTGCTCAGCCCTTGAACAGGCTGAGCAAGAGCATCAGGTTGATCAGCAACGACAGCAGGGCCAGGGTACGCCACACCTTCAGCGGCTCGCGCTCCAGCAAGGGGCGGGGCCGGCTGGGCAGTTCCTGGCGGTCGCCGCGTTCAAGCAGCAGTAGCCAGTGCTCCGCGGTTTCGAAGCGTTGCGCCGGGTCGACGGCCACCGCTTGCTGCAGGTTGTGCTGCAGCCACTCCGGCAGGTCGGGGCGGTAGCGGGCGGCGTTGACCGGCTGGCCGAAGCGCGGGCGTTGGAAGGCTTCCACCTCGCCATACGGGTAGTGCCCGGTCAGCAAGTGGTACAGCGTCACGCCCACGGCGTACAGGTCCTGGCGCGGGCTGGGCGGCTGGCCATCGAACGCTTCCGGGGCGATGTACGAGGGCGTGCCGGGCACCTCGTGCAGCGGGTCTTCGCAAAGGCCGGGGCAGTAAGCCAGGCCGAAATCCAGCAGGCGCAGTTGGCCATCGCTGCCAAGGTGCAGGTTTTCTGGCTTGATATCGCGGTGCAGCAGGTTGCGCCGGTGCAGCACGCCGACCGCCTGCAGCAGCTGCCGTGCCATTTCCAGCCATTGCGGCAGGGGTAACGGGCCCTGTTCGGCCAGCAGCGCCGCAAGGTTCTGGCCGGTGTATTCGCGCATCACGTAGTACAAGTGTTGCCGCTGGCTGGCCGCATGCAGCTCGGGGAAGTGCCGGCCTGCAACCCGGCGCAGGAACCACTCTTCGAGCAACAGCGCTTGCGCAGCCCCGGGTGCTTGCCCGCGTTCGGCAGGCAAGGTCTTGAGCAGCCAGGGTTGGCCCTGGCTGTCGCGCACCCGGTACAGCAGTGACTGGCGACTTTGTGAAAGCAGGCTTTCGGCTCGCCAGCCATCAATCAGTTGCCCTTCGCGCAGCGCCCCGGGCACCGGCCACTGCTGCAATTGCGCCAGGGTATCGCCCAGGTTGGTGGTGCCCAGCTGTTCGACTTGCACCAGTAAGGCACTGGCGTTGTCCTGGCTACCATTGAGGTGCGCGCTGGCAACCAGGGTGTCGACGGCCTGTTGCAAGTCGGTATGCTCGCGCAGCACTGCCTGGATGTGCTGGTCGCCCAGGCTGGCCCAGACACCGTCGCTGAGCAGCAGGTAGCACTCGCCCGGCTTCAGTTCGCCTTCCAGGTAATCCACCAGCAGGTGCTGGTCCAGGCCCAACGCGCGTTTCAGCACATGCTGCATGCCCGGTTGATCCCATACATGGTCTTCACTCAGGCACTGCAGCTGGCCGGTGTGCCAGCGGTACACACGGCAGTCACCGACATGGGCCAAGGTGAAGCGCCTGCCCCGCAGCACCAGTGCGCTGAGGGTGGTCAGCAACGGCTGGCCGCTGCCCTGGGCGCGCAGCCAGCGGTTCTGTGCCAACAGCAGGCGGTCGAGGGCCTGGGCCACGCTCCAGGTGGCGGGGGTAGCGTAGTAGTCCAGGGCCAGTGCCTGCAAGCTTGCCCGTGCGGCCAGGCCACCATCGGCGCATTGGCTGACGCCGTCGGCAAGAGCGAACAGGTAGCCCTTGCTGGCGGCGAGCTCCGGTGCCGGGGTAACCAGGCGCAGGGCATCCTGGTTTTCCTCGCGTGGCCCGGTGGCGCTGGCCTGGGCAAAGCTCAGTTGCAGGCTCATGGGTGCCTCAGACCCGTGCAGCGGTAACCGCTGCCGAGCCCCAGGTAGTGCGCCAGCGCTGCTTCACACCATGCAGGCCGAACCAGGCCAGCAGGCCCAGGCTGGCGAACAACCACAGCCCCAGCTGGTAGTCACCGGTGTGCTGCTTGATGGTGCCAAGCCCGGCCGCCAGCAGGAAGCCACCGATGCCGCCGGCCATGCCGATAAGGCCGGTCATCACGCCGATCTCCCGGCGGAAGCGTTGTGGTACCAGTTGGAATACCGCGCCATTGCCGGCGCCCAGCCCCAGCATGGCACTGACGAACAGCGCCAGAGCAGCAGCGGCAGATGGCAGGTTGAAGCCCACCGCAGCGATGCAGATGGCGGCGACGCTGTACATGCCCAGCAGGGTGCGGATGCCGCCGAAGCGGTCGGCCAGGGCGCCACCGATCGGGCGCATCAGGCTGCCGGCGAACACGCAGGCGGCTGTGTAGTAGCCGGCGGTGACCGGGTTCAGGCCGTATTGGTCGCTGAAGTAGCCGGGCAGGGCGCTGGCCAGGCCGATGAAGCCGCCGAAGGTGACGCTGTAGAAGAACATGAACCACCAGCTGTCGCGGTCACCGAGGGCCTTGAGGTAGTCGGCCATGGCTTTCGCTTTCGGGCGCTGCGGGGCATTGCGCGCCAGCAGGGCGAATACCACCAGTGCAAGTGACAGCGGAATCAGCGCAAAGCCGAACACGTTGTTCCAGCCAAAGCCCGCGGCCAGTGCCGGGGCCAGCAGGGCGGCGAACACGGTGCCGGAATTGCCGGCACCGGCGATGCCCATGGCCTTGCCCTGGTGCTGCGGCGGGTACCACTGCGAAGCCAGCGGCAGCGATACCGCAAACGAAGCACCGGCAAAGCCGAGGAACACACCCAGCAGCAGCGCCTGTTCATAGCTGTGCACGCCCAGGTGCCAGGCCGCGGCCAGGGCGACAATCACGATGACCTGGCCAATCAGGCCAGCGGCCTTGGGTGACAGGCGGTCGACCAGCACGCCCATGGCAAAGCGCAGGATCGCCCCGGCCAGGATCGGCATGGCCACCATCAGGCCCCGTTGTTGTGCACTCAGTTGCAGGTCGGCGGCAATCTGCACCGCCAGCGGGCCCAGCAGGTACCAGACCATGAAGCTGAGGTCGAAGTACAGGAACGCAGCGAACAGCGTGGGCACATGCCCGGACTTCCAGAAGCTGGTACTCATCGAACACCTCACTCGGCAAAGCAACGGAACGAAAAAGACGCCGCTACCCGCTCCACGGTCATGGAGGGGAGAGCGACGTCTTTGTCGGGATTTAAGTGGGGCAACCGCCGTTGGCTACCGGTGATGTATGTTCAGCAAGAGATGGGCCAACTGTTGGCTGGGTTTGTCTTAAGTTCTTCAGCGCCTGTCAGATCGAGCGCCGCCCGCGCGGCGCTTCGCGGGGCAAGCCCGCTCCCACATTTGTTGCAACGTGGCCATGCCTGTGGGAGAGGCGTTGCTCGCCTTGGTGCATGACTGAAGATATATGAGGCGCCAGTAGCGCTACCCTCTAAACCCAGTCAGCCGAACAAGGCAGGCGACCATGGCCTGTCAGGTTCGGCACGTTGCAACAAATGTGGGAGCGGGCTTGCCCCGCGAAGCGCCGCGCGGGCGGCGCTCGTTTTCACAGGCACGGAAAGTGTCAAGCCGTCCGCCATCAGCCGAGCATCTCGTGCATGGCAATGATCTGCTCGGCCACCTGGATCAGTTTCTGCTGCCGGCTCATGGCCTGGCGGCGCATCAGGGTGTAGGCCTGTTCCTCGTTGCAGTCCTTCATCTTCATCAGCAAGCCCTTGGCCTGTTCAATACGCTTGCGCTCCGCCAACTGCTGGTCGCGCGCAAGTAGTTGCGCCTTCAGTGCCTGGTCACTTTCGAAGCGGGCCATGGCCACATCCAGAATCGGCTGCAGCCGGGCGGCATGGATGCCTTCGACGATATAGGCACTTACACCCGCCTGGATCGCCTGGCGCATCACCCCGGGGTCGTGTTCGTCGGTGAACAGCACGATCGGCCGCGGCTGGTCACGGCTGACCAGTACTACCTGCTCCATCACATCGCGGTCTGGTGAGTCGGTGTCGATCAGCACCACGTCCGGGTGCACCGTTTCGACGCAGGCCGGTAGGTCGATGGTCAGGCCTGGGGCTTCGGTGACCTCGAAGCCGGCTTCGATCAAGGCAGCCTTCAGGCGGCCGAGTTTGTTCTGGGTGTCGTCGATCAGCAGGATGCGCAACATGACCGTCCCCCTCACGCGCCGACACGGGCATCGGGCAGGTCGCCCAGTGCATGCAGGCTGAAACTGCGGGCATAGCTGTAGGGGTCGCTGCCGTCCCAGCGGGTGCCGTCGATCAGCAGGCTGCTGCGCATCGGCAGTGCAGGGCACGCAACGCCAAGGCTCTGCGCCGCTTCGCTGTACAACGCCAGCTGTTGTACCTGGCGGGCAACGCCAAGGTAGTCCGGGTCTTCGCGCAACAGGCCCCAGCGGCGGAACTGGGTCATGAACCACATGGCGTCGGACAGGTAGGGCAGGTTGGCCCGGCCGTGGTCGAACAGGCGCAAGGCATGCGGGTCTTGCCAGTGGTTGCTCAGTCCATCCTGGTAGTTGCCGACCAGGCGTGGCTCGATGCTCTGCAGCGGCGTATCCAGGTAGGCGCTGCCGCTGAGCAGCTGCGCGGTGCTGCGGCGGTTTTCCGGGTTCTGCTCGATGAACCGGCTGGCGGCGAGGATTGCCTTGATCAGGGCGCGGGCGCTGTTGGGGTATTGCTCGGCGAAGGCTCGGGCACAGGCCAGGACCTTTTCCGGGTGGTCCGGCCAGATCGACTGGCTGGTGGCCAGGGTGAAGCCTTGGCCATTGGCCACGGCATCGGCAGCCCACGGCTCACCTACGCAAAAGCCGTCGATACGGCCGGCCTGGACATGCGCGGCCATCTGGGCCGGCGGTACCACCACGCTGTCCACGTCGCGCAGCGGGTGGATGCCCTGGCTGGCAAGCCAGTAATACAGCCACATCGCGTGGGTGCCGGTTGGAAAGGTCTGGGCGAAGGTCAGGCGTGCGCCGCGCTGGTGCACCATCCGCGCCAACGCTTCAGGGTTGGTCACGCCTTTGCGCTGCAAGGCTGGGGAAAGGTTGATGGCCTGGGCGTTCTGGTTCAGCCCCATGAGCACCGCCATGTCGCTGGCCGGTACGCCACCGATGCCCAGGTGCACGGCGTACACCAGGCCATACAGGCAGTGCGCGGCATCCAGCTCGCCGCTGACCAGCTTGTCGCGCAGCCCGGCCCACGAGCCTTGGCGCTTGAGGTTGAGGCTAAGGCCGTGTTGCTGGGCGAAGCCCTGGGTGGCGGCGACCACCACCGAAGCGCAGTCGGTCAGGGCCATGTAGCCGATGTTCAGGCTTGGCTTTTCTGGCGCGTCGCTGCCATTGACCCAGGCCAGGGGCGTTGCTCGGTGTACGGTATTCACAAGGTTCCTCGCCGGTACTGATAAGGCTGTGAGCCAAACCGGTGCAACCGATGTGCCAGGGCAGCAGTGGTCCCATGATTTGCTGTCCTGCCAGCGCCACGGTGGCTATAATCGCCCCCTCACTCACCCCGAGCCTTGCCCGCCCATGTATACCCTGGCCCGCCAGCTGCTGTTCAAGCTTTCTCCGGAAACCTCCCATGACCTGTCCCTGGACCTGATCGGTGCCGGTGGCCGCCTTGGCCTAAACGGCATGCTGTGCAAGCAGCCGGCGGCATTGCCGGTTTCGGTCATGGGCTTGAACTTCGCCAACCCGGTAGGCCTGGCCGCTGGCCTGGACAAGAACGGCGCGGCCATCGACGGCTTCGCCCAGCTGGGTTTCGGTTTCGTCGAGATCGGCACCGTCACCCCGCGCCCACAGCCGGGTAACCCCAAGCCACGGCTGTTCCGCCTGCCGGAGGCCACGGCCATCATCAACCGCATGGGCTTCAACAACCTGGGCGTCGATCACCTGCTCGGCCGTGTGCGTGCTGCGCGCTACAACGGCGTGCTGGGCATCAACATCGGCAAGAACTTCGACACCCCGGTCGAGCGCGCCGTCGATGATTACCTGATCTGCCTGGACAAGGTCTACACCGCCGCCAGCTACATCACCGTCAACGTCAGCTCGCCGAATACCCCCGGCCTGCGCAGCCTGCAGTTTGGCGACTCGCTCAAGCAGTTGCTCGACGCCCTGGCCGTGCGCCGTGAGCAGTTGGCAAGCACCCATGGCAAGCGCGTACCGCTGGCGATCAAGATCGCCCCGGACATGAGCGATGAAGAAACCGCCCTGGTAGCCGCTGCGTTGATGGAGTCGGGCATGGATGCGGTCATCGCTACCAACACCACACTGGGCCGTGAAGGTGTCGAAGGGCTGCCGTATGGCGGTGAGGCGGGCGGGCTGTCGGGTGCGCCGGTGCTGGAGAAGAGCACCCACATCGTCAAGGTGCTGGCGAGTGAGCTGGGTGGCAAGTTGCCGATCATTGCCGCCGGTGGCATTACCGAAGGCCGCCATGCTGCCGAAAAGATCGCTGCCGGGGCGAGCCTGGTACAGATCTATTCGGGCTTCATCTACAAGGGGCCGGCGTTGATCCGCGAAGCGGTAGACGCTATCGCCGCAATGCCACGGGTATAATCGGCAGGCAAAAAAAGGGCCCCATCAAGGGGCCCCTGGGCCTTCGCCCGCCGCCCGGATGGGGCGTGCATGGTAAATCGAATTCAGTGTCCTCGATCAGCCAACGGCGTGATTTTCGTTGAGTCTATGGATGCCAGCGGTGCCAGTCATTCCGTCCCAGTTATCACCGCGACCTTCGCGCCAGCCGTTGATCCAGGCTTGGCGAACAGAAGGGAGATTGAACGGGCAAAGTTCGCGGGATTTGCCGGTGACCCCGTATTGGTAGCCACGTGAATATGCTCTTTCCAACGGATCACGCTTAAGTCTTCTCATAGGGTGTTGCCCTCACTTGTTGACTGTAATGTCCCGTCGGCCTCTCCGAGGCCGGGCAGAGTCTTTCTGCCGGTTTGCGCCCGCTGCCGGCGTAGCGGGCTGAAAGTGCCGCCTCGTTGCGAAGCGGCCTGAGACCAGTTCTAACGAATGCAAGTCACGCTGTGAATGATCGATTTGTCATAAGCACGTAACCTTTCCTAGGGTGAGGGGATAAGTAAATAAATGCGACTCAACCTTGTTTGAAGTTTGGCCCGCTATGACCGGGGTTTGCTGATCATTGACGTCATTTCGCCAGCGTTGCTCGCGGATGACAGAAATAAGTTGAAATGCGACGAAGGGTCACACCGCCCCGGGCATCGCCAGAATTTTTCGTACTGCCTGATGATCTAAGCTGTCTTTGCCACCTGGCCAGGCATGGATCGGTCAGGCGGCCTGGCTTTTCGCGGCACGCTCATGTGCTTCGAATGGCCACCTGCATGCCTGCTGGAAAGGCATGCGGGCAAACATCGCGGGGTGATGCGTCGCCTCGTCAGTCAAATAGCCAAAGGCTCTGGAATACTCATGTCGGACCGTTTCGAACTCTACCTCACCTGCCCCAAAGGCCTTGAAGGCCTGCTTGCCGAAGAGGCCAAGGGCCTTGGCCTTGAGGAAGTGCGTGAGCACACCTCGGCCCTTCGCGGCGTCGCCGACATGGAAACCGCCTACCGCCTGTGCGTATGGTCGCGCTTGGCCAACCGGGTGCTGCTGGTGCTCAAGCGTTTCTCCATGAAGAACGCTGACGACCTCTACGACGGTGTGAACGCAGTCGATTGGGCCGACCACCTGGCCGCCGATGGCACCCTGGCGGTGGAGTTCAGTGGCCATGGCTCGGGTATCGACAACACCCACTTCGGTGCGCTGAAGGTCAAGGATGCGATCGTCGACAAGCTGCGCAACCGCGAAGGCCTGCGCCCGTCGGTGGAAAAAATCGACCCTGACGTGCGTGTGCACCTGCGCCTGGACCGTGGCGAGGCCATTCTTTCGCTCGATCTTTCCGGGCATAGCCTGCACCAGCGTGGCTACCGCCTGCAGCAAGGTGCTGCGCCCCTGAAGGAAAACCTGGCAGCAGCGGTGCTGATCCGCTCGGGCTGGCCGCGCATTGCTGCCGAAGGCGGGGCACTGGCCGACCCGATGTGCGGTGTTGGTACCTTCCTGGTCGAGGCCGCAATGATCGCTGCCGATATTGCGCCCAACCTCAAGCGTGAGCGTTGGGGGTTCACTGCCTGGCTCGGCCATGTGCCGGCGCTGTGGCGCAAGGTGCACGACGAGGCGCAGGCGCGGGCACAGGCCGGCCTGGCCAAGCCACCGCTGTGGATCCGCGGCTACGAGGCCGACCCACGGCTGATCCAGCCGGGCCGCAACAACGTCGAGCGTGCCGGCCTGAGCGAGTGGGTGAAGATCTACCAGGGTGAAGTCAGCACCTTCGAGCCTCGCCCGGACCAGAACCAGAAAGGCCTGGTCATCAGTAACCCGCCCTACGGCGAGCGCCTGGGTGACGAAGCCAGCCTGTTGTACCTCTACCAGAACCTCGGCGAGCGCCTGCGTCAGGCCTGCATGGGCTGGGAGGCAGCGGTGTTCACCGGCGCGCCGCAGCTGGGCAAGCGCATGGGCATCCGTAGCCACAAGCAGTACGCGTTCTGGAACGGCGCCTTGCCGTGCAAGCTGCTGTTGTTCAAGGTGCAGCCTGACCAGTTCGTCACTGGCGAGCGCCGCGAAGCGCAAGCCGACAACGCCGAAGTCCGCGAGCAGGCGCCTGTAGCCATTGAACAGGCGCGCCTGTCGGAAGGGGCGCAGATGTTTGCCAACCGCCTGCAGAAAAACCTCAAGCAACTGGGCAAGTGGGCCCGCCGCGAGCACGTTGATTGCTATCGTCTGTACGACGCTGACATGCCCGAGTATGCGTTGGCGGTTGACCTGTACCACGATTGGGTGCACGTGCAGGAGTACGCCGCGCCACGTTCGATCGACCCGGACAAGGCCCAATCGCGCCTGCTCGATGCGCTGGCAGCCATCCCTCAGGCACTGGGCATTTCGCCGCAGCGCGTGGTGCTCAAGCGCCGCGAGCGCCAGAGCGGCACGCGCCAGTACGAGCGCCAGGCTACCGAGGGCCGTTTCCAGGAGGTGAACGAAGGTGGCGTCAAGCTGCTGGTCAACCTTACCGACTACCTCGATACCGGGCTGTTCCTCGACCATCGCCCGATGCGCATGCGTATCCAGCGCGAGGCTGCCGGCAAACGCTTCCTCAACCTGTTCTGCTACACCGCCACGGCCTCGGTGCATGCGGCCAAGGGTGGTGCGCGCAGCACTACCAGTGTCGACCTGTCGAAAACCTACCTGGACTGGGCGCGGCGTAACCTGGCACTCAATGGCTTCTCCGAGCGCAATCGCCTGGAGCAGGGCGATGTGATGGCCTGGCTGGAAGGCAACCGCGACAGCTATGACCTGATCTTCATCGACCCGCCAACCTTCTCCAACTCCAAGCGCATGGAAGGCGTGTTCGACGTGCAGCGTGACCACGTACAGTTGCTGGACCTGGCCATGGCCCGCCTGGCGCCAGGTGGTGTGCTGTACTTCTCCAACAACTTCCGCAAGTTCCAGCTGGATGAGCACCTGGCAGCGCGTTATGCGGTGGAGGAAATCACTGCCCAGACGTTGGACCCGGACTTTGCCCGTAACAATCGCATCCACCGGGCCTGGCGCCTGCAGCTGCGTTGAGCCGACGAGGTACGTTGCGCGGCTGATGGCCAATAGCTATAAATGAGGACAGGGCAAGATAATCCGCAGGACGCTGACGTGACGAGATGGGTGTATGTCAAAGTGTGGCGTGCGTGCGCGGTTACTTGGCCTGTGCACAGAGGCGGTGTCCGCCTGGGCGGTGGCGCTGGTGGCTTTGGTGGCGGGCGGCTTGTTGACGGCCGCCCTGGCCCTTGCCGCGCAGACGTTGTACAAGCAGCAATTGCGCCAGCGTTTCGAGTTACTGGCCGGCGAACGTTTCAGCCGTATTGCCGAGCGCTTTGATGAACAGCAGCAGCGCCTGGACGGGCTGCGGCGGTTCTTCAGCTTTTCCAACGAAGTGACCCCGAACGAGTTTGACGGTTACGCCCGGCCCTTGCTGCAACGCACCCTGGCCTACGCTTGGGCGCCGCGTGTCGAAGCCGCGCAACGCGCCGAATTCGAGCGGCATGCCCGTGAGCATTCCGGCGCGGGCTATGTGATCCGTGACCAGGATGCACAAGGCCAGTGGCGCTCGGCGCCGCTGCGCGACCATTACTTCCCTGTGTTGTATACCCAATCCGGTGAAATGCCGGGGCTGCCCTATGGGCTGGACCTCGCCGGCCATGGTGAGCCCCAGGCCGCCCTGGCACGGGCACTCGGGCCTGGCAGCATGGCGGTGTCCGAACCCTTGCCGCTGTACGACATTCCTTCGTATGCGCGTGGTCTGCTGCTGGTGGCGCCCGTGTTTGCCGATGCCAACCCGCATGGCGCAGCGGCGGGCTATGTCGTGGCCTTGTTGAGCATGCGCGAAATGGTCAGCGACGGGCGACCCGTGGCGGCGGATGACAACCTGGTGGTGCGGATTGTCGACCCATCCGGGTCGCAAGGGCCGCAAGTGCTGTTCGACTCGCAAAACCAGGTCGCCCCCTTGTCGCTGGCCAGCAACCAACTGTTGCACCTGGCTGACCACCACTTCCAGTTGAGCATCCTGCCGAGCCTGGCCTTCGTGCAGGCCAACCGCTCTTCGGCAGTACTGGCAGTCGGCCTGTTGGGCGGCTTGCTCAGCCTGCTGCTCAGTGCCTTGCTCTACAACGTGTTCAGCCAGCGCCAGCGCGCGCTGGCCCTGGTCGAGCAGCGTACCGCCGAGTTGCGGGTCAGCGAGCAGTCGCTGCGCGGCACCCACAACCAGCTGCGCAGCGTACTGGATGCCGCGACCCAGGTTGCCATCATCGCCACCAACCTCAAGGGCGTGGTCAGCACCTTCAATGCCGGCGCCGAGCGCATGCTCGGTTACCCGGCCAGCGAGGCCATCGACCGGCTGCGCCTGGAAGACCTGGTGCTGCCCGAGGAACTGAGCCTGCGCGCCCACGCACTGAGCCTGCGTTACGGTCGCCCGATTGCCGGTGGCCAGGCCATGTTCGCCGAAACCGTGCAGGAGCATGGCGCGGAGCCGGGGGAGTGGACCTTGTTGCGTGCCGATGGTAGCCAGTTGGTCGCCAACATGCTGGTCACTGCCATGCTCGACGAACAGGGCTTGTGGGTCGGTTACCTGGCGATTTGCATCGATGTCACCGAGCGGCGGCGGGTGCACGAGGCGCTGGCTGCGCGCGACCGGCTGCTGGAAAAGCTCAGTGCCGAGGTGCCCGGTGGTATCTACCAGTACCGCCTGGATGGCAATGGCCATTCGTGCTTCCCGTATGCCAGCAAAGGCCTGTACGACATCTACGAAGTCGACCTGCTGCAGCTGCGCGAAGATGCCACGCTGGTGTTCGAGCGTATCCACCCCGATGACCTGGACCGCGTACGCCGGTCGGTGCGTTACTCGGCCGAGCACCTGGCACCCTGGCGTGAGGAATACCGGGTGTGCCTGCCACGTGCTGGCCTGCGCTGGGTGCGGGGCGAAGCGACGCCGGAGGTGGGGGAGCAGGGCTGTACCTTGTGGCATGGCTACCTGACAGATATCTCCGACCTCAAGGGCGTGGAGGAGGAGTTGCGGGCGCTGTCGGTGACCGACGCGCTGACCGGTATCCATAACCGTCGCTATTTCCAGGATCGGCTCAAGGCCGAACTGGAGCGGGCCCAGCGCGACGGCATGGCGTTGGCCGTGATCATGCTCGATATTGATCACTTCAAAAGTATCAATGACCGCTTTGGCCATGCCGTGGGCGACCGGGTACTGCGCAGCCTGTGCCAGCGTATTGGTCAGCGCTTGCGGCGTACCGATGTGTTCTGCAGGCTGGGCGGGGAGGAGTTCATGGTGCTGTGCCCGGGCAGCGATGCCGAGCAGGCACGGTTGCTGGCGCTGGAACTGTGGCAAGGGGTGCGCAATGTGCCGGTGGACGGCGTGGGCAGGGTGACTGCGAGCTTTGGTGTGGCGGGGTGGCGGCCAGGTGAGGGGGCCGATGCCCTGCTGTTAAGAGCGGATGCGGGGGTGTATGCAGCCAAACAGGCCGGGCGCGACCGGGTGGAAGGGGAGTCGGCCTGACAGTAGCCAATTGTCGGTGCCGGCCCTTTCGCGGCTAAAGCCGCTCCCACAGGATCATCACAATACTTCAGGCATGTGCAGTACCTGTGGGAGCAACGGTCTTGTTCAAGCTCTGAAAGCTTGCGCAATCCCTGTGGGAGCGGGCATGAACTGGCCTAATGATTTTGGACACCTTCATCGGGCGCTATGATGGCGCCCAATTGGAGGCAAAATCAGTGCGTAAATCTTACTCAAGAGAATACAAAGTCCAAGCCGCTGAAATGGTGTTGGACGGCGGCCAGTCAGTTCCTGAAGTCTGTGCGGCCCTCGGGCTGGGGCCTACGGCCCTTCGTCGTTGGGTTGAGCAGGTGCGTGAAGAGAGA
>NZ_JBIVXJ010000019.1:0-126022 GCF_044769185.1 Pseudomonas sp. NPDC090592 | reverse complement strand
CCTCAAGTGCGATGCATAACCTGTGGGAGCGGGCTTGCCCGCGAAGAGGCCGCCACAGGTACTGCATCATCCTCAAGTGCGATGCATAACCTGTGGGAGCGGGCTTGCCCGCGAAGAGGCCGCCACAGGTACTGCATCATCCTCAAGTGCGATGCATAACCTGTGGGAGCGGGCTTGCCCGCGAAGAGGCCGCCACAGGTACTGCATCATCCTCAAGTGCGATGCATAACCTGTGGGAGCGGGTTTACCCGCGAAGAGGCCGGCACTGTCATTCAGAGGCCTTGAGGCCGCCACCCAGTGCCTCACGGAAGCGCCGGGTACTGGCCACCGCCAGCAACAACCCGACCACCGCCACGCTACCGCCCACCAGGCCGATATCCGCCACGTTCATCTGGCTGCTGACGATACTGCCCAGCAGCGCACCACCGCCAATACCAATGTTGTAAATGCCCGAGAACAACGCCATGGCCACGTCGGTGGCATCGGATGCCAGCTTCAAGGTCTTGGACTGCAACGACAGGCTGAAGCTGAGAATCGCCACGCCCCAGAACATGCTCAGCACCGCGAACGCATAGAAGTTGCCCGACAGCGGCAGCAGCAACAGCAGGCACAGCGCCAATAGGCCGATCGAGCCCACCAGGAAACCATGGGGGAAGCGGTCGCTGTAGCGGCTGAACAGCAACGAACCAAATACCCCGGCGCCCCCAAACAGCAACAGCAGCAGCGTGGTGCGCTCACCGCCGATCTTCGCCACGTGCAGGGCGAACGGCTCGATGTAGCTGTAGGCGGTGAACTGCGCGGTAATCACCAGCGTCACCAGCACATAGGTAATGACCAGCGCCGGGCGCTTGAACAGGATCGGCAGGCTGCGCAGCGAGCCGGAGTTCTGGCTGGGCAGCAGTGGCAGCGACTTCATCAGGCACAGCATGGTGGCCAATGCCACGCCGGCAATACTCAGGAACGTGATGCGCCAGCCCAACGCTTCGCCCACCACACGCCCCAGCGGAATGCCCAGGACCATGGCCAGGGTGGTGCCGGTGGCCAGCAAGCCCAGCGCCTTGGCCTGCTGCCCGGGTGGCGCCACACGCACTGCCAGCGAGGCGGTGATCGCCCAGAACACCGCATGCGACAAGGCTATGCCGATACGGCTGACCAGCAACATGGCAAAGCTCTGCGACAGCCACGACAGCAAGTGGCTGACAATGAACACCAGGAACACGAACAACAGCAGGCGCCGCCGTTCGATGTTGCGGGTCAGCAGCATCATCGGCAGCGAAGCCAGTGCCACCACCCAGGCATAGATGGTCAGCATCAGGCCGACCTGGGCGGTGGTCATGTCGAAGCTGCGGCCAATATCACTCAATAGCGCCACCGGAACGAACTCGGTGGTATTGAAGATAAAAGCCGCCAGGGCCAGGGCGATGACGCTCAGCCAGCTACCAGTGCCCGTGGTGGGTGGTACATGGGTGGGTATGGGTCCGTTCATGGCTGGAAACTGCTTCTCCGCAGGCAAGGCAACAGGTCGCACGCCAGCCACCCGCTTGCAGGGCTGCCGATGTGCGCTTTGTTATTGATAGGAATGCCCGGCATGGTACGCGTCAAGCCAGAGCCTCACAACCGCGAGGCAGGCAGAAGGAGTACCATGCGCGCTTTGCTTGAAACGCGTGTGCAACAAGGAGCCCGATTCGCTCATGGACAAGCAGCACCCCCAGCAACAGTGGCGGCAGGCGGTAACCGCCTATGCCCAGGCCGTCAACGACTATGTCGCGCAAGGCCGTGCGCAAGGCTGGGACAACCTCGAAGAGCCGCAAGTACCCGCCACCGGGCACCTGCTCGACGCCTGGCTGGCAGCCCTGCAGGCAGCCAATCGCCCTGGCGCCGACGAACAGCAACGCCAGGCCTTCCGCGAGGCCTGGCCACCTGCACATCACCCCTTGATACCGTTGCTCGATGACCACGGCCAGGGCATCAGCAAGGTCCTGCTGCTGGACGATGGCAGCCTGCTGGCCCGCATCGGCATGCCCGGCGACAAGGGCCAGGTCGTGCGTATCGACCACCATGGTGTAACCCCGGTTATCGGCATCGAGCACTTTGGCCGTTGCCCGGCCCGCCGCTACTTTGCCCTGGCCAATGCCGAGGGCGTGCGTGTGACCGATGGCTGGGGCGGCCCGCAGGTGCAGCGCCTGGCCTGGCCCACCGGGTTGGAAGGGTTGCCAGCGGGGTACCCGTTCGAGCCATTCGACCTGCCGCCCCCGCCGACCGCGCTGATCCCCTTCCCGGACGGCCAGCGGGTGTTGCTGGTGAGCGCCGAAGGTATTTTCGTACTGACCGCCGAGGGCGCAATTCGCCTTCTGCCGCATCAAACGCGGGTACTGGATGAGCTGGCCGAAGGTACCGAGCCGGAAGACATCAGCCTGGGGCTGAGCATGGAGCATGGTGCAGTGTCGGCGGACGGCTGCCTGATCGTGGTGGGTGAGCAAGGCAGCCGGCACCTGGTACTGGACGACCAGTACAGGCTTGTGGCTGAAATCGGTCCCGGCAGCGAGTACCCCCACTTTGCGCTGTTCAACAGTGCCGGTGACCAATTGATCCTCAATGCCTGCCACTTCTACGGCGGGGCCACGCTGGCGGTAAGCGTGGCGGACTTGCCCGGGTTGTACACCGACTACTACAGCCAGGACCCGCGTACTCCGCTGGTGCAGGATGGCGCACGGGTGTATGCCGGTGTGGCGCGCGATGGCGAGTACATCGTGGGTGACGCCTACGGCTACCTGAGGGCGTTTGGCGAGGACGGCACCGAGCATTGGCAGCATTACCTGGGGTCGACCATCAGTGCCATGGACATCAGCGCCGATGGGCAAACGCTGGTAGCGGCGAGCCATGCAGGGGTCGTGTCGGTGATTGCACTGGGGAGCGGGCGGCCTGAGTGGCAGATTGGCAGCGGGGCGCATGGCGAAGTGCGGCGGTGGTTGTTCTGGAAGGGCTGGGACAAGGCGATGGCCTGGTAAAAGGTCCAGCAACTTTGCTGTCTGTACCGGCCTCTTCGCGGGCTTGCCCGCTCCCACAGGGGCCGCAGCAACTTCGAAAGCGGTGCAGTAACTGTGGGAGCGGGCAAGCCCGCGAAGAGGCCGGTACAGGCAACCGATCAATCAGCCCTGAAGCGTGGCCATGTCGATCACGAACCGGTACTTCACATCACCGGCAATCATCCGCTCATACGCCTGGTTGATATTGCGAATGTCCAGCAGTTCGATATCGCAACGGATGCCGTGCTCGGCACAGAAGTCCAGCACTTCCTGGGTCTCGGCAATGCCCCCGATCAACGACCCCGCCAGCACCCGGCGCTTCATCAGCAGGTTGGCCGCATGCACTGGCGGGTCGATCGGTTCGATCAGGCCGACCAGGATGTGCACGCCATCGAACTTCAGCGTTTCCAGGTACGGGTTGAGGTCGTGCTGCACCGGGATGGTGTCGAGCAGGAAATCGAATCGGCCGGCAGCAGCACGCATCTGTTCGGCATCGGTGGACACGATCACATGGTCAGCCCCCTGGCGACGGGCTTCCTCGGCCTTGGCCTGCGAACGGGTGAACAAGGTCACTTCGGCACCCAAGGCCTTGGCCAGCTTGATGCCCATGTGGCCCAGGCCGCCCATGCCGAGGATGCCGACCTTGTGGCCCGGGCCCACACCATGGTGCTTGAGCGGCGAATAGGTGGTAATGCCGGCGCACAGGATAGGCGCGGCGCTGGGCAGGTCCATGCCGGCCGGGATGCGCAGCACGAAGTGCTCGCTGACCACGATGCTGCTGGAGTAACCGCCCATGGTGTTGCTGCCGTCGACCCGGTCCGGGGTGGCGTAGGTCATGGTCGGGCCTTCCAGGCAGTACTGCTCCAGGTCCTTGGCGCAGGCCTCGCAGTGGCGGCACGAATCGAC
The DNA here is from genome assembly GCF_044769185.1 of Pseudomonas sp. NPDC090592. Lineage (NCBI taxonomy): Bacteria > Pseudomonadati > Pseudomonadota > Gammaproteobacteria > Pseudomonadales > Pseudomonadaceae > Pseudomonas > Pseudomonas sp. NPDC090592. Next base: position 122,090 of record NZ_JBIVXJ010000019.1, on the reverse strand, counting down.
CATGCAGCCGACACCGACCAGGTCACCGACCTTGTGCCCGGTGACCTGGTCGCCCACCGCCGTGACCCGGCCGATGATCTCGTGGCCAGGCATCAGCGGATACACGGCAATGCCCCATTCGTTACGTGCCTGGTGGATGTCGGAGTGGCACACGCCGCAGTAGAGGATCTCGATGGCGACATCGTCCGGGCGCGGGCTGCGGCGCTCGAAGGTCATGGGGGCCAAGGGGCTGGTGGGGGTTTGGGCGGCGTAACCGATCGCGGTGTACATGCAGGGCCTCGCTGTGAAGTGAAACGATTCAGGCGGCGCATTCTGCGCGCCCAACCGCGTTACGCCCACGGCTGATTCTCCGGCATCCATGCCTGATTCTCCGAACATGCCACCCAGCGCCTGGCACCCGGCCGCCAATCTGCGATGATTAAGCTGTCTGATTCTCTGCCACCTGGTTCACCATGCAACTGACCCGCCACGTCGACGCCAATGCGCCGCTTTGCGCGCTAATCCGCAGCCTCGCCACGCGCCCAGGCTTCGTCCCCACGCACCTGCCCCAGGTGCAGGTGCTGAGCTGGGACCACTATGTAGCCAGCAGCCCGCAGATCTACGAGCCCAGCCTGATGATCCTGGCCCAGGGCAGCAAACTGGCGCGCCTGGGGCCGCGCACCCTGGAATACGGCGCCGGGCATTACCTGGTGCAGGCCTTGTCGGTGCCATTCATGTGCGAAACCTTCGCCACTCCTGACGCGCCATTGCTGGGCGTGGCAGTTGACATCGACCGTGGCGTGCTGGCTGAACTGGTGCAGAGCATGGACCTGGCGCCAGAAGCTGCAGTGCAGGCACAAACACCGCAGTCGATGACCTCGGCAGCACTGGATGCCCCCATGCGCGACAGCGTTGAACGGCTGCTGCAGTGCTTGCAGCACCCGCTGGACGCCAAGGTGCTGGGCCCGGCGCGTGTACGCGAGGTGCTGTATACCGCGCTACGCGGCCCGCAGGCCGGTGTATTGCTGGCACTGGTGGAGCAACAGGGGCACTTCGCCCGTATCGGCGCTGCCCTCGCCCACCTGCGTGAGCACTACGCCGAGCCGCTGAGCGTTGAAGCACTGGCCGCACGGGCCAACATGAGCGTTTCGACCTTTCATGAGCACTTCAAGCGCTGCACCGACATGGCGCCGATGCAGTACCTCAAGCGCTTGCGGCTACTGAAGGCGCAGCAGATGCTGATCGGCGAAGGCCTGGGGGTGGCACAGGCGGCACACCGGGTGGGCTACCAGAGCACATCGCAGTTCAGCCGCGAGTACAAGCGCCAGTTCGAGCGCAGCCCGGGGGATGAACTGCCGTATCAGAGCCTGCCGGTTTAATTGGGTGGCCCGTTGCAGGGAATCAGACGACCCGGCTACCATTGAGAACGATTCACACTCACAACCGGAAGCCAGGCGTTGGACAGCATATCGAGCCGTAAACTGGGCTTTTTTCTTCAGCGACCACCATCGCTGGTTGCTCCAGCACATCCACAAACGCCTGCGCAACCACGCCGACGCCGAGGACACTGCCGCCGAAACGTTCTGCCAGATGCTCGGTGCGCGTGTCGACCCAGACAGCATTCAGCAGCCGCGCGCCTACCTCACCATCATCGCTCGCCGGCTGATCTTCGACCGCTATCGCCGCCGCCAGCTGGAGCAAGCCTATCTGGAACACCTGGCGCGGCTGCCAGAGGCCGTAGCGCCCTCGGCAGAGGAGCAACTGCTGCTGATCGAGGCACTGGTGGCCATCGATCAGGCACTGGACGGCTTGCCAGCAATCGTCAAAGCCGCCTTCCTGTATAGCCAGCTCGATGGGAGCAACAACTATGGCGACCCACGCAACTTCATGCTGACGGTCAAGTACACCCCGGCATTCTGACGGTCAGTCTGCCAGTGGCCACTGCGCCAAGGGCCAGTAAGCGCCCTTGCGCGACTCGTAGAGCGTGAAGTGGCGCACAGTGAGGTAGAAGTCCGGCGCGCTAGTGGCCTCGGGCGGTTGCCCGCGGTAATCCCTGGACAGCGTCAGATGCGGCCGATACTCACGGTTGGCCGCCTCCACCCCCAACGGCAGCAATGCCTGCTGCAACCCGTAAACCAGCTGCAACAGGGCCGGCGGCACCTGTTGTGCCTCCAGCACCAGGGCGCTGGCCCGCTGCCACACCTGCAAACGGTCGAGCAACAGCCTTGGTGCCGTGGCCGGCAGTGCCAATTGGTCGACCGCCGCGCAGATCGCCGGTAGCTGGGCAGCATCCACATCGCCAAGGAACAGCAGCGTGACATGGAAGTTGGCCGCCGGCACCGGTTTGCCGCTGCGCAGGTTCAGGCCCCGTCGCCACTGGGCCAGGGCACGCCGCTGGGCATCGCTGACCGGCAAGGCGAAGAACAGCCGTTTGAACGGGCTACCGCTGGGGCGAGTATCCTGAACCATACAATTTCCCTGACATGAAACGTTTGCGCATGACTGTAGGGCATTACACCAATGTCGCCCCACCGTTTCGTAACAATAAGTACAAAGTACCCCCACGATTGTTTATGCTGGCGGGCTTATGCCATGGCGCATGGCCATTTTTCGACAAGTAAACGTCCATGAAAATTGCACTCGTACTTATTTTCGCCCTCTCGATCGCCTATGTTCACCTACGCGGTCGGGTTCGTCACAAGCTGTCCCGCCAGCTGGGTGACCACTCCAGCTTCCTGGCCCCGGTCAACAGCTTCCTGTACCTGTTTTCCAGGCTCCCGGCCAAGCCTTACCTGCCGGTCGAGGCCTTCCCTGAACTGAAGCCGCTGCAGGACCACTGGCAGGAAATCCGCGAGGAAGGCCGCCAACTGCTGAACGTGGGCGAAATCAAGAAGTCCGACAACTATGACGACGTCGGTTTCAACTCGTTCTTCAAGACCGGCTGGAAGCGCTTCTACCTGAAATGGTACGGCGAAAGCCACCCGTCGGCGATGGCCCTGTGCCCACGCACCACCGAACTGCTGCAAGGCATCGGCACGGTCAAGGCCGCCATGTTCGCCACCCTGCCACCGGGCGCCAAGCTGGTACGTCACCGCGACCCCTATGCCGGCTCGTATCGTTATCACCTGGGCCTGGACACGCCAAACGACGACGGTTGCTACATCGACGTGGACGGCGAGAAGTATTCGTGGCGCGATGGCGAGGGTGTGATCTTCGACGAAACCTACATCCACTACGCCGCCAACACCACCGAACACAACCGCATCATCCTGTTCTGTGACGTCGAGCGCCCGCTCAAGTACCGCTGGGCAACCGCCTTCAACCGCTGGTTCAGCCGCAACGTCATGGCCGCCGCTGCCGCGCCTAACGATGCCGGCGACAAGACCGGCGGTATCAACCGCCTGTTCACCCGCATCTACAAGATCCGCGAGCGTGGCAAAGCGATGAAAAAGCGCAACCGCATGCGCTACTACCTGGAAAAGTGGGCGGTGGTTGCAGCGTTGGTGCTGGTGTTCATCTATATCTGACCGACCAATGCAGGCCCTTGTACCATTGGCCTGCGTACACCCACCAAAGTACAAGCCTCACACGTCCCGCGCTTCGACTAGCCTGAAAGCTCCACTCGCAACCCCCCCAAGGTGAAGACGATGAGCATGATGGACTGGGACGCCTACCGTAAGCAGTTGATGGCCGGCATCGGCGATCTCAAGCAACTCTCCCCCGACACCGTTGCCGGCTACATGACTGCCAGCGGTGCAGGGGCCAAGACCAACCACCTGGACGCCAAGACCCGTGAGCTGATCTCACTGGCAGTTGCCGTGACCACCCGCTGCGACGGCTGCATCGCCGTGCATTCGCAGCAGGCGGTGAAACACGGCGCCAGCCGCGAGGAAATTGCCGAGGCACTCGGTGTGGCGGTGGCGATGAACGCCGGTGCCGCGCTGGTCTACTCGGCACGGGCCATGGACGCTGTGGGCAAGGCCAACGGCTGAGCACAAACGGCGTCGCCGCCCTTGCGCGACGGCGCCGTGCACCACAGACTGGGCGGCCCAGCCCTTGCAGGAACCCGCATGATCCATATCCGTCACATGGCGCCCGAAGACTTCGAACGCTTCTGGCCCACCTTCCAGGGCGTCGTCCAGGCCCGCGAAACCTACGCGTACGACCCCGCCCTGACCTTCGAACAAGCGCGCCAGTTGTGGCTGGAGCTGCCTTTGCACACGCTGGTGGCCGAAGAGGATGGCGAGTTGCTGGGTTCGTATTACCTCAAGGCCAATGCCGCCGGGCCTGGTGCGCATGTGGGCAATTGCGGCTACATGGTCTGCCAACAGGCACGTGGCCGAGGCGTGGCGCGGCTGATGTGCGAGCACTCGCAAAAGCTGGCACGCCAGGAGGGCTTTCTGGCCCTGCAGTTCAACTCGGTGGTGGCCAGCAATGAAGTGGCGGTGGCACTGTGGCACAAGCTGGGCTTCGAGACGGTCGGCCGCTTGCCCAGGGCCTATCGTCATGCGCGCCTGGGGCTGGTGGACTGCCTGGTGATGTACAAATGGCTGGCGGATGAGCCGGTGGTGGAGAAACCACCGCTGCTGATCGGGCGCAAGAATATCGAAGCGCGGGTGTCGCGGCGGCGCGGGCGCTAACCCTCCAAGGCAGGTTCGGCCTCTTCGCGGGCTTGCCCGCTCCCACAGGTACTGCACAGATTTCGAAGTCTGTGCAGTACCTGTGGGAGCGGGCAAGCCCGCGAAAGGGCCTGGCCTGCTCTACTGCGTATTTGACGCCCCACTGTTTCAATGGTCTGATGCGCGCCAGTTTCAGGTGCCCTGCGCCGCCGTGCGCAAGGTGAAACGGGAAGCCGGTGCGTCGTGTTGCCCACGACAAGTCCGGCGCTGCCCCCGCAACGGTAAGCGAGCGAACCCTTCGAGATACCACTGTGCACGTGCATGGGAAGGTGAAGGTTTCATGCCCCTCGCAAGCCCGGAGACCGGCCTGAAGCTCCACTTGGCAACCCGCGGTGGGCGGGCGCAGGCCGGTATCCGTGCACGCGCTTGCCTGTACGGTACGCCTTTGCGTGTTTTCCACCGGGATCCATTCATTCCTGCAGCAATGGAACGACATGTCCCGTATGTTCAAGCTTCACCCCCTGGCGGCCTGCCTGGCCGTCGCCCTGCCAGCCTTGGCTGAAGACCAGACCCCGCAGCCCCTGGCCCTGCCCTCCACGGCCATTACTGACACCCTCGACAACCAGGGCATCGACCTGGCCACGCCAACCCAGGCCGGTTCGCGTCTCGGCCTGAGTGCCCTGGAAACGCCAGCCAGTACCAGCAGCATCAGCGCCGAACAGATCCAGCAACGCAACAACCTCACGGTGCAGGATGCAGTAACCCGCTCGCCGGGCATCACCTTTGTCGGCTCCCCGGGCGACGGCGGCACAGGCCTCTCTGCGCGCGGTTTTGCCGGGCACAGCTCGGTGATGACGCTGTTCGACGGCGCACGCCTGTACACCGGCGCCGGCACCCAGACCTTCCCGGTCGACCCGTGGATGGTCGAGCGCATCGATGTCATTCGCGGTCCGGCTTCGGTGCTGCATGGCGAAGGCGCCACCGGTGCGGTGGTCAACGTAATCCCGAAAAAACCGTTAACGGGTGAAGTGCGTAACCACCTGCGCCTGGGCTACGGCTCGTGGGACCGCCAGCAGCTGGGCCTGGACAGCGGCGGTAGCCTCAGCGAGCGCCTTAGCTACCGCCTGACCCTGAACCAGCAGGCGGGTAACGGCTGGGTCGACCGCACCCCTTCGCGCAGCCTGGCCGTGAGCGCCGCGCTGCGCTTCGATGCCAGTGACAACCTCAGTTTCACACTGGCCCACGACCGTGGCGATGCGGACCCGGCCAACTACTACGGCACCCCGCTGATCGACGGCCACTACCGCAGCAGCCTGCGCAAGAAAAACTACAACGTGCAGAACGACGTGCAGCACTACGTCGATGAGTGGACCCGGCTGAACACCGACTGGACGCTGAACGACCACCTCAGCGCCAGCAACCAGCTGTACTACATCAAGAGCCGCCGCCACTGGCGCAACGCCGAGAACTATGACTGGGACGCCGAGCGCCAGCAGTTGCTGCGCGGCAGCTACCTGGAAATCAAGCACAACCAGGAACAGTTCGGCGACCGCCAGACCTTCACTTTCGACCACACGCTGTTCGGCCTGGCCAGCAAGACCGTGGTCGGCGCCGAGTACAACAAGGTGCGTTTCAACGTGGACAGCAACGCACCCTACAACGACGTGGGCGGCGACTACATCGACCCGTGGCAACCGCAACCCGGCTGGTTCCACAGTGCCTCGCCACTGCGCCCGCAAACCTTGTCTACCACCCACACCTTCGCCTTGTTCGCCGAGAACCACCTGCAGCTGAGCGACAAGCTGTCGTTGGTCACAGGCGTGCGCCGCGACCAGAACCACATCGACCGCGACAATCTGGTCGATGGCAGCCGCAGCGACCACAGCCTGCAAGGCGGCAACTGGCGCGTCGGGCTGGTGTATGCGCTTAGCGACGACCTGTCGCTGTACGGCCAGTACTCCACCAGCGAGGAAGGGGTGAACAACCTCATCAGCCTCAGCCCGAGCCAGATGCACTACGACCTGACCGAAGCGAAGCAGACCGAGGCAGGCGTGAAGCAACGCTTCTGGGAAGGCCGTGGGGAATGGACGTTGGCGGCCTACCACATCGTCAAGAAGAAGCTGTTGGTGGACGACCCGCTCACCCACGAAAAACAGCAGGCTGGGCAGCAGACCTCCGACGGCCTTGAGGCGACCCTGGAACTGGCGTTGCCACACCAATGGCAGGTGTCGGCCAACGCATCGCTGGTGCGCGCCCGGTATGACAACTTCGACGAAATGGTCGGCGGCGTGGCGCAGGACCGCGCGGGCAACCGGCCGGCCAATGTGCCACGGCGCACTGCCAACCTGTGGCTGAGCAAAGGCTTTGGGCAGCAGGTGCAGGCCGGGATTGGTGCCCGTTATGTGGATGAGCGTTTTGCCGACACTGCCAATACCCAGAGCGCGCCCGGGTACACCGTGGTGGATGCCAATGTTGCCTGGCAGGTGTTGCCGGATGTGCGGCTGGGGTTGCAGTTGAACAACCTGTTCGACCGTGAGTATGTGCAGTCGGCGTTCAGTGGGCAGCAGTGGTTGATGGGGATGCCTCGGTCGTACTTTGCGACGGTGGACTACAGCTTCTGATCTGAGCTCGCCTGCACTGGCCTCTTCGCGGGCTCGCCCGCTCCCACAGGGATATCGCAGCCATTGAAAGCCGTGGTGTACCTGTGGGAGCGGGCGTGCCCGCGAAGAGGCCCGCTCCCGCAACACAAAAACCTCTACCAACAGATAACCAATTAGTTATAAGATAACGTTTCACTTGACATCCATTCTTATCAGCGACCCTCCATGACAAGCGCCAGCGCCACCCCCACCCTGCTCACCCAACGCCTGCAGAGCATCGACGCCCTGCGCGGCCTGGTGATCCTGTTCATGCTTCTGGACCACGTCCGCGAAACGTTCTTCCTGCACCGCCAGGTCAGCGACCCGATGAGCATCGACACCACCGAGCCGTCGCTGTTCGTCAGCCGCACCCTGGCCCACCTGTGCGCACCGGTGTTCGTCCTGCTGACCGGCCTGTCGGCCTGGCTGTACGGCGAGAAGTACCAGGGCCGTGGCGACGTTTCGGCGTTCCTGTTCAAGCGCGGGCTGTTCCTGGTAGCGCTGGAGTTCACCCTGGTCAACTTCGCCTGGACCTTCCAGCTGCCGCCCAGCGTGATCTACCTGCAAGTCATCTGGGCCATCGGCATCAGCATGATCGCGCTGTCGCTGCTGGTATGGCTGCCACGCGCCGCCCTGCTCGCCCTGGGCGCCGTCATCGTCGCCGGGCACAACCTGCTCGATGGCCTGCACTTTGGCGTGGAGTCGAGCCTGCACGTGCCATGGGCGATCCTGCATGACCGTGGCTGGCTGGAGTTTTCCGACACCCTGCGCCTGCGCACGTCTTACCCGGTGCTGCCGTGGATCGGCGTCATCGCCCTGGGCTACGGCCTGGGCCCCTGGTTCGCCCGTGGCAGCGAGGCAGGCCAACGCCAGCATCGCTTGCTGCTGGCCGGGCTGATTGCATTGCTGGGCTTTGTCGTGCTGCGCATGCTCAACGGCTATGGCGAGGCGCCGTGGAGTGGCTACCCAACCTTCACGCAAACCGTGATGAGCTTCTTCAACATCACCAAATACCCGCCATCCCTGCTGTTCCTCGCCCTGACCCTCGGCTGCGGCCTGCTGTTGCTGCGCGCCTTCGAGCGCGCCGGCCAGGCACGCTGGATCAGCGCACTGGCGGTGTTTGGTGCAGCGCCGATGTTCTTCTACCTGTTGCACCTGTATGTACTGAAGCTGCTGTACCTGGCCAGCGTGGCACTGCTGGGGCTCAACCAGGGTGACTATTTCGGCTTCGACAGCATCGCCTCGGTGTGGCTGGGTGCCCTGCTGCTGGCCGCTTCGCTCTACCTGCCAGTGCGCTGGTTCGCCCGCCTGAAGGCGCGCCGCCGCGACATCAGCTGGCTGAAATACTTCTAGCTGCAAGCTGCAAGCTGCAAGAGGGGGAGCGTACGCCAGCTGGCTTCTGCTTGAAGCTTGAAGCTTGAAGCTTGAAGCTTGAAGCTTGAAGCCGAAGGCGTCTAAGATGCGGGCCGCCGGTTTCCACCACGGAATTAATAGGGAATCCCAGGCCCGCCAACACGGGCCAAACGGAACTGCCCCCGCAACTGTAGGTGCCGAGCCTGCTCCATCGATGCCACTGGGCGCAATTGCCCGGGAAGGCCGGAGCCGGGCCATGACGCACCAGTCAGGAGACCTGCCGGCATACATTCACCAACCGGCGGGGTGTCCGGGATTGGCCATCTGTGTTGCCCCTGCCAACGGCGGGGCGCGGCGATGCCTGTCCGTGCGTTCCTCACCCGAACTGTCCGATAGGAGATCGCTCAACATGCTACCCCGTTTCGCCACCCTGCTCGCCGGCCTTGGCCTTACCGGCATGGCCCAGGCCGCTGCCACCCACTACCCGCTTACGGTCGAAAACTGCGGCAAGCCACAAACCTTCGCCCAGGCGCCGCAACGCGCCGTCACCATCGGCCAGGCCGGCACCGAAATGCTCTACGCGCTGGGCCTGGGTGACAAACTGGCAGGCACCTCGTTGTGGTTCAACAACGTATTGCCCGAATACAAGGCGCAAAACGACAAGGTGCCGCGCCTGGCCGACAACGACCCCAGTTTCGAAGCCGTAGTCGGCAAGCGACCGCAACTGGTGGCGGTGCAGTTCGAGTGGATGGTTGGCGCACAGGGCGTGGTCGCTACCCGCGAGCAGTTCGACGAACTGAAGATACCCACCTACCTGCTGCCGTCGGACTGCGAAGGCAAGGACAACCTGGTCGGCGCCGACGGTACGCGCTTGCAAGCATTTCAGGTAGGCAGCATCTACAAAAGCGTCAGCCATCTGGCCGAGATCTTCGATGTGCAGGACCGCGGCAGCGCCCTGAATGCCGAGCTCAAAGGCCGCCTGGACGGCGCCAAGGCACAGCTTGCCGGCAAAGACCTGTCCGCCACATCGGCACTGTTCTGGTTCTCCAGCGCCGACCTGGACATCGACCCTTACGTGGCCGGCCGCCAGGGCGTTGCCGACTTCATGCTGCGCACCCTGGGCGTACGCAACGTGGTCGAATCCACCGAGGAATGGCCCACCGTAGGCTGGGAAACCCTGGCCAAGGCCAACCCCACCTGGCTGATCATCGCCCGCATGGACCGCCGCCGCTTCCCCGCCGACGACTACCAGAAAAAGCTGGAATTCCTGCGCAGTGACCCGGTAACCCGCAACATGGACGCGGTAAAGCACAACCGCATCATCGTCCTCGACGCCGACGCCATGCAGGCCGGCATCCGCCTGTTCAGCGGCCTGCAAACGTTGTCCACGGCCTTCGCCAGCGGTAAAGCGGCCCAGTGATGATTCGCCTGCTACCTTACATGGCACTCGCCCTGGCGGCACTGCTGGCCGCCCTGCTGGCCGGCACCGCCATCGGCGAGACCAACCTGTCCCCCAGCGTGGTCGGCCAGGTGTTGGCCAATCACCTGTGGCAGGCTGGCTATCCGGTAGACCCGATCGACGCCGGCATCGTCTGGAACTACCGCCTTACCCGCACTCTGGTTGCCGCCGCTTGCGGTGCCGGATTGGCCACTTGCGGGGTGATCCTTCAGGCGCTGCTGCGCAACCCGCTGGCCGAGCCTTACTTGCTGGGGCTATCCGCCGGCGCCTCCACCGGCGCCGTGCTGGTCGGCCTGCTGGGGCTGGGCAGCCTGACGTTGAGCATGTCTGCCGGGGCCTTCATCGGGGCCTTGGGTGCATTCGCGCTGGTGCTGGTGCTGGCCCGCGCAGCCGGGCCAGGCAGCAACAACGCCCAGGTGATCCTCGCCGGCATCGCCGGCTCGCAACTGTTCAACGCGCTTACCGCCTTTCTCATCACCAAGTCGGCCACCGCCGAGCAGGCCCGCGGCATCCTGTTCTGGCTGATGGGCAACCTCAGCGGCGTGCGCTGGCCGTCGGTGTGGCTGGCCGTGCCGGTGGCACTGTTCGGGCTGGTGGTGTGCCTGTTGCACCGCCGCGCGCTGGATGCCTTTACCTTCGGCACCGATTCGGCTGCGTCGCTGGGCATTGCGGTGCGGCGCACCCAGCTGCTGCTGATCAGCTGCGCGGCGCTGGTGACGGCCGTGATGGTCTCGATCGTTGGCGCCATTGGTTTTGTCGGGCTGGTGATTCCCCATGCCCTGCGCCTGCTGCTGGGCCCCGGCCACAGCCGCCTGCTGCCCGCCAGCGCATTGGGCGGCGCGCTGTTCCTGATTGCCGCCGACATGCTTTCGCGCACCTTGATCACCGGCCAGGTGATCCCTGTGGGCGTGGTCACCGCGCTGATCGGTGCGCCAGTGTTCGCGCTGATCCTGGTCAGCCGCCGGGGGCGCCCATGACCGTCATGACGGCAGTACAATTGCCGCCCTTGAGTTGCCAGGGCCTGGGCTTGAAACTGGCCGACAGCACCGTGCTCTGTGACATCGGGTTGAGCGTTGTTGCGGGTGAAACACTGGGCATCGTCGGCCCCAACGGGTCGGGCAAATCGTCCTTGCTCAAGGTGCTGGCCGGGTTGCGCAAGCCAGCCAGTGGCAGTGTGCAGCTGCTTGGCGAGCCGCTGGCGAAAATGCCCCGCCGCCGCATTGCCCAGGCCTTGGCGCTGGTCGAGCAACAAGCCGATACACTCGATGCAATCAGCGTGTTTGACGCCGTTGCCCTGGGCCGTACGCCCTGGCTTTCAGCGTTGACGCCGTTCTGCGTACAAGACCGCGCCATCGTCGAGCAAGCGCTCGCCGACCTCGACGCCCTGCACCTGCGCACACGCCTGTGGGGTTCGCTGTCGGGTGGCGAGCGCCAGCGCGTGCACATCGCCCGTGCCCTGGCGCAGCGCCCGCAGGTACTGCTGCTGGACGAGCCGACCAACCACCTGGACATCCAGCATCAGCTCAGCCTGCTGCAACAGGTTCAAACGCTGCCGGTGACCACCCTGGTGGCCCTGCACGACCTCAACCAGGCGCTCACCTGCGACCGCCTTGCAGTGCTCGACAAGGGCCGCCTGGTGGCCCTGGGCAAACCGCTTGACGTCCTCACCCCCGAGCGCCTGCTGAGCACTTTCGGCGTGCATGCGCATTACCTCACCGACCCTTTCGACGGCGCGCGCATCCTGCGCTTTCGCGCCCCCTGAACCAGGAAGTTCCACACATGCTGTTGCGCCCTGCCGCCCTGCTGCTTGCCAGCGCCCTGCTTACACCTGCCGCACTGGCCGAGGTGCATGAAGTGAAAATGCTCAACCGCGGTAGCGCGGGTGCGATGGTGTACGAGCCGGACCACCTGCGCATTGCCCCCGGCGACACCGTGCGCTTTCTGCCCACCCAGAGCGGGCACAATGCGGCCAGCGTGAGCGGCCTGCTGCCCAGCGGGGCCGAGCCATTCAAGAGCAAGTTGAACCAGCCGTTCGAGCAGACCTTCAACGTACCAGGCGTGTATGGCATCCAGTGCATTCCGCACCTGGCAATGGGCATGGTGATGGTGATCCAGGTGGGTGATGCGCCGGCTGCCGAGTTGCCGCCCAGCCTGCCCGCCAGGGCCAAAGCCCGCTTTGCCGAGCAGTTGCACAAGCTAGGGGCTGGGCAATGAGCTGGCGCTTGTTGGCACTGCCACTGCTGGGGGTGGCACCCTTTGCCCTGGCCGACTCTGCCCAGTCGCAAAGCAACGGTCTGGTCGAAGACAGCAGCTGGAGCGTGCTCAACCGCAGCGTGTTCGACCAGCGTGACTACAAGCATGGCGGGCGCAACGGCGCTGCGAGAAATGCCTACAAGCCGCGCAGCGAACGCAGCGGCAAGGCTGAGGAATGGGCCTACGGTTTGATGGGTACCTTGCAGTCTGGCTTTACCCAAGGCCTGATCGGTGTGGGTGTCGATGCCCACGCCTATCTGGGCGTACAACTCGACAGTGGCGGCGGGCGTGCAGGCAAAGCGCGCTTGCTGGGCGTGGATAACGACGGGCACCCGAAAAACGAATACAGCCGTGCCGGCGCGGCACTGAAACTGCGGGTGTCCAACACCGTGCTGTCCTATGGCGAGCAACGGGTCAAAACCCCAGTGTTCAGCTCCTCCGACAGCCGCCTGCTGCCCGAGACGGCAACCGGCTTTTTCCTCACCAGCAACGAATTCGACACGCTCAAGCTGGTGGCCGGGCACTTCAACGAAAACGCCGACCGCAATGCCTCCAGCCACGACCAGGGGTTCGTGGTGAACTACTCCAACGGCAAGCAGGGCAACAGCTTCGACCTGGCCGGCGTGGTCTGGAACCCCGGCGCCGCCTTCAGCGGCAGCCTGTACACCTCGCGCTACGAGGACAGCTGGAACCAGCACTACCTGGGCAGCACCCTCAGCCATGCGCTGGATGACCGTCGCAGCCTCAGCCTGGACCTAAACCTGTACCGCACCACCGATACCGGCAAGGCGCTGTCCGGGCGCATCGACAACACCACCTGGAGCCTGGTCTCGCGCTACAACCAGGGGCCGCACGGTTTCAGCCTGGGCTGGCAACAGGTAGACGGCAACACCCCGTTCGACTACGTGACGCGCGGGGCCATTTTCATTGCCAACGCCGTGCAGATGTCGGACTTCAACGCACCGAACGAGAAATCATGGCAGGCACGTTACGACCTGAACATGGGGGCTTATGGGGTACCGGGGCTGAACCTGACGGCGTTGTACGTGCGCGGGTTCGATATCGACGGCACACATGTCGACCCCAATGGTGGGTATGCGTACCTGGGGTATGGCAAGGGCGGCAAGCATTGGGAGCGAGACCTCGAGGCGCGCTACGTGGTGCAGAGCGGCAAGGCCAAGGGGACGACGTTCTCGGTGCGGCATAACGTACACCGGGGGAACACGGCGCAGGCGGAACTGGACGGCGACCAGATACGGTTGGCCGTGGAGTGGCCGTTGTCGGGTGGGTTCTGACAGACCGGGTTGCGCGATCCCTGTAGGAGCGGCCTTGTGTCGCGAAAGGGCCGCGAAGCGGCCCCAGGATCTTTCAGGCAACCGAACTGCCAGCAGGCAGCAGCCCCCACTCCGCCCGCTCCTGCTCACTCATCATCGCCACCACCTCGGCAAACGTCAGCGCCAGCTCGGAACTGACATTGCCAAACACCCCACAAATCAGCGTAATTGCAGTTGCATGTGCGTGGTCTGCCAGACCGGGTCTTGTTCGACATCCACCACCATGAACCCTTGCCGCTCCCAGAACGCAATCGCACCCGGCAGAAACGGATGCGTATGCAGGTACAGGCAGCCGATACCCGCCTGTTCCGCCCGCTCGCGCAAGGCAGCGAACAGCGCGCCAGCCAGGCCATGCCTACGGTAGGCCGGCAGCACGAACAAGCGGACCACCTCGACAACCTGCTCAGCACGGTAATCAAGCTGGGCAAAACGGTGATCATAGGGCAGGTAACCGATCACCGCGACCAGCCGCCCTTCATCACGGGCTTCAAGAAAGCATCCCGCACCGTCCAGGTAGGCGTCGGCAAAGTGCGCAAGGTCGCGCGGCAATGGCGCCTGGGCAAGCATCGGGAACAGTTCGCGGCGAGCGCTGTCGACAAATGCGACGACTTCGGCAATGGCGGCGCGCGCCACAGGTTGCAGGGTCCAGTTCGGCATGGGGCTGCTGGCAGTGGTTGGAGGCCACGGTTCTACCCCAGCACGCCGCACAAGGCAAATCATAAAGCTGCGCCTGGCCAGGCGCAGATCGGTATAATCGGCCGTCTTCAATGCCCGACCAGGCCACGCCATGCCTTGCTTCCAGAAGTTGCTGTTGCCGTTGCTGCTGACTGCCGCCCTCACCGCCTGTGACCAGAAGCCCTCCCGTGAAGAGCAGATCCTTGCCCAGCTTCCGCTGCAGGACGCCTATACGCACAACATCGAGCGCATGGCCGCATTGCTTGGCCGTACCCACCCGCAGCTGTCACAGGCCACCATCCAGGATGTACTGCGCAAGTACCTGACCGTCGAGGACCAGCGCCAGGACCTGTTCCGGCTGTACAGCGAAAAGAACTTCAGCGATGACGAGTTCGCCACCATCGTTGCTGCCACCCAGGACCCGGCCAAGGCGCGCGCCCTGGAAAACACCGAAGCCGGCAAGCGCCTGAGCGAAAAACTCACGGCCCTGATGCGCGAAACAGCACGCGACGCAAAGGTGCAGGCCTTGGTCGAGCAGCGCATGCAACAGGTCGAAGACGAACTCGATGCGCTGGAAAAGGCAGGTTCTTGAACGCGTCACGCAAGGTTATTCCCATTTCGTAGCCTTTATCCGCTACCTCGAGGTCAGGATTGCCACACGCCAAGCACGGATTGCGCCTGGATCTGCGCACACTCATTCTGGTGCTCTGCGCCCTAACTGCGTTGGTCATGCTGTGCGCCAGCTACTTTGCCAGCTACCGGGTGCAGCGCCAGTTGTTGATCGACCACTCGCTGGAAGCCAACCGGGTATATGCTGCGAAGCTGGCAGCCATCACCGAAACCTTTATCGGTAACGCGCTTCAACAACTTTCGTTCAGCGCGGGTGTACAGGGCCGACAACTGGCTGATGCCCAGGCCATGCAGGCGGAGACTGACCGTGTACTGGGCCAGAGCATGGCCTTCAACTCCACGTTCGTGCTCGATGCCGACGGCGTACTGCTGGCAATTTCCCCCGCCCCACTGCGGCACCTGGTTGGCAGCCGCATGCAGTCCCCCGGCGTTCAGGAGGCGCTGCGCGAGCGTCGTCGGTTGGTGTCCACACCCTACGTGTCAGCTGCCGACAACCTGGTGGTGGCGCTGTCACAACCCATTTTTGATAGCAGTGGCCGCTACCTGGGGTATGTCGGCGGCAGCCTGTACCTGCGTGAGCGCAACATCCTCAACAGCCTGCTGGGCGAGCACTTCTACAAGGACGGTTCGTACCTGTATGTGGTCGACCGCAACCGCCGCCTGCTGTACCACCCCGACAGCCAGCGGGTGGGCACGGTGGTGACCGGCAATACGCTGGTTGACCAGTTGGCGACCCTGGACAGCGGCACCCGACAACTGATCAACAGCCAGGGTGTGGAGATGCTCGCCGGCTTCGCCACCGTCCCCAGCGCCGGCTGGGGCGTGGTGGCGCAGCAGCCGCTGGCACAGACGGTAACGCCACTGAGCCACCTGGTGCTCAACGTGGTAGGCACGTCTGCGCCCCTGGCGCTGGTGGGCTGCCTGCTGCTGTGGTGGCTGGCCATGACCATCGCCCGGCCACTGTGGCAGCTGGCGGCCGGCGCCCGCTCGATGGACCACGCAGGCACCGCCGAGCGCTTGCATCGCGTGCGGGCCTGGTACTTCGAGGCCGCCGAACTCAAGCGCGCCCTGCTGTTCGGGCTGAACCTGCTGCAGGAACGCATCGGCCGGCTCAACCGCGACGCCCAGACCGACCCGCTGACCGGTCTCGGCAACCGCCGCAGCATGGAGCTCAGCCTGTCGTTACTGGAAGCCGAACGGCGAGCCTTTGCCGCCATTGCGCTGGACATCGACCATTTCAAGCGAGTCAATGACAACCATGGGCACGACGTTGGTGACCAGGTGCTGCGAAAGCTGGCAGAGCTGATGCGCCGTTGTTGCCGCGAGGGTGACCTGCTGTGCCGCACCGGTGGCGAGGAGTTCTTGATGCTGTTGCCGGGGGCCAGCCTGGAGGCGGCGGCGGCAGTGGCCGAGCGGCTGCGCGTCACGGTTCAGGATACGCCGGTGGAGCCTGTAGGTGGGGTGACCATTTCGCTGGGGGTGGCGCGCTGGGATGGCGAGGCTGGGGGTGAGCCTGCGCAAGTGTTGGGCGAGGCTGACCGGGCGCTTTACCGGGCCAAGCAGGAGGGGCGCAACCGGCTGGTGGTTGCTTGAGCGTCTTTTTCGTCTGTGCCGGCCTCTTCGCGGGCTTGCCCGCTCCCACAGGGTTCTGCCCAAGGTTCGAAACCTGTGCAGTACCTGTGGGAGCGGGCAAGCCCGCGAAGAGGCCGGCACAGGCAAGTATGAAACCTGCAGTTGTAACAATGCTTGTCATAAAACTGTCGTGTTGCCGTCATAGGATTGACCCCAACCTGACATTTTCTCTTCATGGATGAGCGTCTCATGCGTCGTGTGGTCTTCAATCAGAAAGGTGGCGTCGGTAAATCCAGCATCGCCTGCAACCTCGCCGCCGCCAGTGCCGCCGAGGGCTACCGCACCTTGCTGGTCGACCTCGACCCGCAGGCCAATGCCACCTACTACCTGACCGGTCTGGTCAACGACGCCATTCCGGCCGGCATCGCCGATTTCTTCCGCCAGACCTTGTCGCCGGTCACCGCCGCCGGCAAGAAGCACCGCGTGGCAATCACCGAAACCCGCTACAGCAACCTGCACCTGGTCACCGCCAGCCCCGACCTCAGCGACCTGCAAAGCAAGCTGGAGAGCAAGTTCAAGATCAACAAACTGCGCAAGCTGCTGGTGGAGCTTGGTGAGGACTACGAGCGCATCTACATCGACACCCCGCCAGCACTCAATTTCTACACCTTCAGCGCGCTGGTGGCGGCCGAGCGCCTGCTTATCCCGTTTGACTGCGACAGCTTCTCGCGCCAGGCCCTGCACAGTGTCATGGCCGAGGTCGAAGAACTGCGCCAGGACCACAACCCGGCGCTGCAAGTGGAGGGCGTAGTGGTCAACCAGTTTGCCGGGCGCACCGCCCTGCACCAGACCCTGGTCGAGCAGTTGCGCAGCGAAGGTTTGCCCGTGCTGCCGGTGTACCTGAGCAGTTCGATCAAGATGCGTGAATCGCATCAGGCGTCGGTGCCGTTGGTACACCTGGCGCCACGGCACAAACTGGCGATGGAGTTTGTCGATTTGCTGGATGTGCTGGAGCGGGCGGCCTGACAGACCTTGGGGGCGCTTTGCGCCCCTATCGCGACAGCCGCAATGTGACGCGATCCTGTAGGAGCGGCCTTGTGTCGCGACGGGCTGCAACGCAGCCCCAAAATCCCGAAGTAAAAGCACTACCCGACCGTTCATCCGAATGGTAGATTCCCCGCCATGAAAACCACCCGCCATACACGCGCACTGACGGCCTGGACGCTCTATGCCAGCGTCCTGTTCAGCCTGTTGCTGTGCGGCCTGCACCATGGCCAGATGGGCGGCCTGCGCCTGGCCGGGCTGGAAGGTGGCTTCTGCTCGGTCAACAGCGAGCACGGCGTGGCCATCGACCTGGACGGCGCGGGTGGTGACCAGCACATGGCCCAGCTCGACTGCCCGGTGTGCTCCTCGTTCGGCCTGGCGGTACCACTGAGCAGCGGCGGCTGGTCGTTCACCCCGTCGCAGGCCGTGGCCAGCTCGCCCATTGTGGTGCGCAGCTGGGCGCAGCCGCCACCGCGCTATCAACGCCCCGCCCTCAACCCCCGCGCCTCCCCCAGCGTCTTCCCCGCAGCCGTACTTCATTTCGCCTGACCTCAGCCGGGCGCGCCTGCGTGCGCGCTCGCCGTCAGCCATGACCTTTGCGTGGAAGACACACCAACATGCTTCGCAAAACCTCCCTGGTGCTCCTGATGGGCACCTGCAGCTTCGCCTGCGCTGAAAACGCCCCCGTGGAACTGGGCGCCACCACCATCGACGGCGAGCGCGACGCCGCCACCGGCGTACAACTGGACGAGCCGATCCGCACCGGCTCGCGCCTGGGCCTCACGGCGCGAGAAACACCTGCCTCGGTCAGTGTTTCGGACCGCCGCCTGATCGAGGAGCGCGGTGCCAAGGACAGCCAGGACGTGGTCAACGCCATGACCGGGGTGAATGCCTCGGCCAACCCGGGTTTTGGCGGCTTCGTCGCCTACCGCGGCTTCACCCAGAACCAGGTCACCCAGTTGTACAACGGCATCAACCTGGGCTACAGCAGTGCTACCCGGCCCGTGGATGCCTGGGTGCTCGACCGCGTCGAGCTGATTGGCGGGCCCTCCTCGTTCCTGCATGGCGCAGGCGCAGTGGGCGGCTCGATCAACTACATCACCAAGCTCGCCAGCCGCGACCAGCAGATCATTGACGGGCGCATACGCTATGGCAGTTTCGACGACAGCGAGGTGGCGTTCGGTATCAACCAGGCACTGGCCAGCAACCCCGCCGATGCCCGCCATTTCATGCGCCTGGACTTCAGCCGTGGGCACGGCAACGGCTACGTCGACCGCAACGAACGGCACACCGACAGCCTGGCTTTTTCGCTGCTCAGCGACCTGGCCCCCAACCTCACCCACACCCTGGCGCTGGAGTACCAGGAAGACCGCGAAGACAGCCCCTACTGGGGCTCGCCGATCCTACCCGGGCGCAGCACCATGAAAATCGACAAAAGCCGCCGCTTCGAAAACTACAACGTCGCTGACGGCCGCTATGAGCAACGGGTACGCTGGCTGCGCTCGATCCTCGACTACCAGGTCAGCGATAGCACCAGCGTGCAGAACACGCTGTACCAGTACAGCGCCCAGCGCGACTACCGCAACCTTGAACGCTACGCCTACACCGGCAATGGCCAGGTGCAACGCAGCAGCCCTTACCTGCAACGCCACGACCAGAACTTGCTGGGCGACCGCATCGAGCTGCGCCACGACAACCAGTTGTTCGGCCTGGCCAGCCAATGGTCGCTGGGGCTGGAATACTCGCGCATGCGCCAGACCCTCTACCCCACCTCGGGCAGCTGGAGCGATGTGGTCGATGCCGATCACTTCGAGCCCGGCAGCTTCGATGACATCCCGGGCGTGAACGCCGGCCTGACCAAGCAACGCCGCCACGAGGTGAGCAACCGTGCGCTATTTGCCGAAAACCGCCTGCAACTCACCGAACGCCTGGCCCTGCTCACCGCCTTGCGCTACGACTACCTGGACATGGAAGTCACCAACTACGGCGCAGTGACACCCACCTCACCGGCCTATTTCGAGCGGCGCTGGGAACCGCTGTCCGGGCGCATCGGCCTGACCTATGCGCTGACGCCTTCGGCCAGCCTGTATGCGCAGTACAGCACCTCCGCCGACCTGCCTGCCGGTTCGCTGGCGGCAGCGACCTACTCCAATGTGGGGCTGTTCGACCTGTCCAAGGGCGAGCAATGGGAGGTGGGCAGCAAGTTCGACTTCCTCGACGGGCGCGGTGCGGCCACGCTGGCGCTGTACCAGATCGTGCGCAAGGACTTTGCCGTGCGTGACTCGAACGACGCCAACCTCACGGTCCAGGCCGGGCAGCAGACCTCACGCGGGGTCGAACTGTCCGGGCGCCTGCAGGTAACCCCGAAGTTGCTGGCCGAAGCCAACTACGCCTACGTCGATGCGCAATACGATGAGTTCAACGAAGCGGTCAACGGCGTGTCGGTGTCCCGCAAGGGCAATGCACCGACCAACGTGCCGGCCAATGTCGCCAACCTGTGGCTGACCTACAGCTTGTCACCGGCCTGGTCGGTGGGCGCGGATGGGCGCTACGTGGGCTCGGTGTATGCCGACAACGCCAACAGCCTCAAGGCCCCGGCCTACACCCTGTTCGGCGCGTTCGCCCGCTACCGCCTGGATGAACACACCACGCTGACCGGGCGGGTGCGCAACCTGACCGACGAGGTGTATGCCAAGCAGGCCTACAACAGCCAGTACTACATGGGGCCACCGCGCACCTTCGAGCTGGCCCTGGACATGCATTTCTAAGCGCAGGCGCGGCTCCCTGTGGGAGATTGCCCAGCCCATTGGGCTGCGCTGTCGCGCAGAGAACCGATGCCGGGCGCACCGCGTACCCTGTGGGAGCGGGCGCGTCGAGGCGTCGAACCGCCGCGAAGAATCCAACGCGGTGCATGGCACCGGCTGCGCCGGTGTTCGCGGGCACGCCCGCTCCCACAGGTTACCTTTGCAGGTTTCAGGCTCCCCCCGATTCTCCACAACAACTACACAAAAACATCCGGCAGTTTGAGTGATAATATTGATTCTCAACAACGCCGGCATGTAGGCCGGCTCCATCACATCAAGGAAGTATCTGTGTTCAGATCGTTGCCGGCGGCAATTGCAGCTACCGCACTCATAGCTTTAACAGGTTGCCAGCACCGGCCTGCCTCCGAGGAGGACAAACAGGCGCGACAGACATTCGTCAGCGACATGCAAAACGTCTTGAGACTGGGCATTGCCACAGCCGATACCGGCAAGCAGATCGGCGTGGTCATGCTGAATGTCAAACTCGACCAGAACTCCGCGCCCACCAGTTGCAAAGCCAGCAAGCCACCGATGAAATACGAAACGGTATTGCCTGCCGACCTTGTCCGCTCGGACTTCAAGGCGTTGGCCAGCATGGTCGAGGCGCAGTGCTGGAAGACCATCTACCCCGTGGTGCCCAAGTCGATGCGCGACGAGGACGGCACGGTGGAAGTACGTGCCCCGCTGTTCGTGGTGCTGCCTTCCTACGCCCAGGCACCCGACACCGCAAGGCGCCAGGCCAATGCACAGCGCGAATTCTTCTGGCAGCACCTGTTCCGCGACCAGCCGGTAGACAGCATTGGCAGGGCCTCGCTCTACTACGAAGCAAACGCACAGGGCAACGTCCAGGGCTGCCTGGTACAGATTTACCCCCACCCGAACCGGCCAGATGATTTCCGCCTCGATGGCAAACTGCAGGCCGAACTGAACAGCCGCTGCATGGCGCTGAACCTGAGCCAGCTGCCTGGCTTCAGCACCGACGCGCACGGCCAGGCCAAGGGTTACAGTGAACTGGAGTACGCCCCCTGGAAAGTGGGCCGGCTGTAAACCGCCACAGCGGTTGAATCAGGTATCCCGAGGTCGCCCTCGACAAAGCGCCCTGCGCCGCCTGGCGATCTACTGGCAAGCACAACAATGATGGCGCGGCCCGACCGCGCCACGTTCATCATGGCTGCCAATGGAACCGGAGAGCTCCCGCATGTCCGCACCACATGAGGTATCCCCCGCCACCCTGCGCCGGGTGATTGCCGCCTCGGCCATCGGCAACTTCGTCGAATGGTTCGACTTTGCCGTCTATGGCTTTCTCGCCACGCTGATCGCCAGCCAGTTCTTTGCCAGCGAAGACAGCAGCGTGGCCTTGCTCAAGACCTTTGCGGTGTTTGCCGTGGCCTTTGCCCTGCGCCCGCTGGGCGGGATCGTGTTCGGCGCGCTGGGCGACCGCCTGGGGCGCAAGCGCATCCTGTCGCTGACCATTCTGTTGATGGCAGGCTCCACCACCCTGATCGGCCTGCTGCCCACCTACGCCAGCATCGGCCTGGCCGCCCCTGCGCTGCTGACCCTGGCGCGTTGCCTGCAAGGCTTTTCTGCCGGTGGCGAGTACGCCGGGGCCTGCGCCTACCTGATGGAGCACGCACCCAGCGACAAACGTGCCTTCTATGGCAGCTTCGTGCCGGTCTCGACCTTTTCCGCCTTCGCCTGCGCCGCGGTAATTGCCTATGGCCTGGAGGCCAGCCTGTCGGCCGAAGCAATGAATGCCTGGGGCTGGCGCGTTCCGTTCCTGATCGCCGCACCGCTGGGGCTGGTTGGCTTGTACCTGCGCTGGCGCATGGAAGAAACCCCGGCATTTCGCCAAGCCGTCGCCCAGGGTAAGCAGCACGAGCATTCGCCGCTCAAGGAAACCCTGCGCAATCATGGCCGGGTCATTCGCAACCTGGGCGCGTTCATCTCGCTGACCGCGCTGTCGTTCTACATGTTCACCACCTACTTCGCCACTTACCTGCAACTGGTGGGCAACCTGACCCGCGCGCAATCGCTGCTGGTGACCACCGTGGCGCTGTTGTTCGCCGCCGTTGGCTGCCCGCTGGCCGGGGCGTTCTCGGACCGCGTGGGGCGGCGCAAGACCATCGGCTTTACCTGCCTGTGGGTGATGCTGTGCGTGTTCCCGGCGTACTGGCTGGCCAGCTCGGGCTCGATGTCCGGCGCACTGATCGGGGTGATCCTGCTGGCGGTGGGGGCGCTGTGCAGTGGCGTGGTGACCGCGGCGCTGCTGTCGGAAAGCTTCCCTACCCGAACCCGCTATACCGCTTCGGCGATTACCTACAACGTGGCCTATACGCTGTTTGGCGGGACCGCGCCGCTGGTGGCGACCTGGCTGATCGGGCAGACCGGCAGCAGCCTGGCGCCAGCGTTCTACCTGGTGGTGATTGCGCTGGTGGCGTTGGTGGGCGGGTTGGCGTTGCCGGAGACTTCGCGGATATCGTTGCATGATGAGGTGGGAGTGGATGCTGTTCGGCCTGAGGTCCGTAGCACCGTCTGACATTTTTGGGGCTGCTTTGCAGCCCATCGCAGGCAAGCCAGCTCCCACAGGTACAGTGCAGGTCTCAGGAATTACGCTGCACCTGTGGGAGCTGGCTTGCCTGCGATGGGCCGCACAGCGGCCCCAGGATGTCAGCCCTCCTGCACCTCCTCGCGCCGATACGCCCACTGATACAACGCCGGCAACACCAGCAACGTCAATGCGGTAGATGACAGAATCCCGCCAATCACCACCGTCGCCAGCGGCCGCTGCACCTCAGCCCCGGTCCCGGTCGCCAACGCCATCGGAATGAACCCCAGCGAAGCCACCAGCGCCGTCATCAGCACCGGCCGCAAGCGCGTCAGCGCACCTTCCTCAACCGCCACCCGCAGCGGGCGCCCTTCCTCGCGCAGGCTGCGGATAAAGGCAATCATCACCAGCCCGTTGAGCACCGCCACCCCCGACAAGGCAATAAACCCCACCCCCGCAGAAATGGACAGTGGAATATCCCGCAACCACAGCGCCAGCACCCCGCCTGTCAGGGCAAACGGAATACCGGTGAACACCAGCAAGCCATCCTTGAGGTTGTTGAACATCATCAGCAACAGCGCCATGACCAGCAGCAAGGCCACCGGCACTACCACCTGCAAACGCTCGGCCGCCGACTGCAACTGCTCGAACTGCCCACCCCAGCGGGTCCAGTAACCCGGTGGAATCTGCACCTGCTTTATCAGCGTCTGTTCGGCATCCTTCACGAACGAGCCCAGGTCACGCCCTCGCACGTTGGCACTGACCACCACCACCCGCTTGCCATCTTCGCGGCTGACCTGGTTAGGCCCCAGTTGCAGGTTCAACGTGGCCACCTGCGACAGCGGGATAAAGCCGATTTGCGCAGCGCCCGCAGCGGCACTGGCCGGTACCGGAATCAGCAGGCTGCCCAACCCGTCCACATCGGTACGCAAGGTTTCGGGCAGGCGCACCACCATGTCGAAACGGCGGTCGCCTTCATACAGCGTGCCTGCCGTGCGGCCCCCCACTGCAATCGCGATGGCGTCCTGCACATCGCCCACGTTCAGGCCGTGACGGGCCGCCTTGTCGCGGTCGATATCGATGGTCAGCACCGGCAGGCCGGTGGTCTGCTCGACCTTCACCTCGGACGCACCCGCTACCCCTTGCAAGCTGCCGGCGATCTGCGCGGCGGTGCGGTTGAGCACGTCCATGTCATCACCGAACAACTTCACCGCCACATCGCTGCGCACCCCGGAAATCAGCTCGTTGAAGCGCAACTGGATAGGCTGCGACAACTCGTGGTTGCTGCCCGGTACGCTGGCCGCCGCACGTTGAACCTCGGCGATCAGTTCCTCACGCGGCTTGCCCGGGTCCGCCCATTGCTCGTGCGGGCGCAGCATCACGTAGGCATCGGAAATGTTCGGCGGCATCGGGTCGGAGGCGATCTCGGCGGTGCCGGTACGCGCAAACACCCGCTCCACTTCCGGCACCTGGGCGATGATCGCCCGCTCCAGGCGCTGCTGCATGTCCACCGACTGCGACAGGCTGGTACCCGGTACGCGCAACGCCTGCAAGGCAAAGTCGTCCTCGCTGAGGCTGGGGATGAACTCGCTGCCCATGCGGCTGGCCATTACCCCGGACAGCAGCACCAGGGTGGCCGCCGCGGCAAACGCCAGCTTGCGCCGGCCCAGCACCCAGGCCAGCACCGGGGCATAGCGCTGGCGCGCCGTGCGCATCAGCAGGCCTTCTTCTTCCTTGACCTTGCCGGTGACGAACAGGGCGATGGCCGCCGGCACGAAGGTGACCGAGAGGATCATCGCCCCCAGCAGGGCCATGACCACGGTAAAGGCCATGGGGTGGAACATCTTGCCCTCGACCCCGGTCAGGGCAAAGATCGGCAGGTACACCACCATGATGATCAGCTGCCCGTAGATCAGCGGCCGGCGCGCCTCGCGGGCTGCGGCAAACACTTCATGGAAGCGCTCGCTGCGGGTGAGCATGCGGCCATGGCGTTGCTGGGCGTGGGCCAGGCGGCGGATGGCGTTTTCCACGATGACCACGGCACCGTCGACAATGATGCCGAAGTCCAGCGCCCCCAGGCTCATCAGGTTGGCACTGACCTTGTTGCTGAACATGCCGGTAAAGGTGAACAGCATCGACAACGGGATGACCATGGCGGTGATCAGTGCGGCACGGATGTTACCCAGGAACAGGAACAGCACAGCGATGACCAGGATGGCGCCTTCGACCAGGTTCTTCTTCACCGTGGCGATGGCTTTTTCCACCAGGTTGGTGCGGTCGTACACCGTCACCGCCACCACACCCTTGGGCAGGTTGCGGTTGATCTCGACCAGTTCGGCGGCAACTGCCTGGGACACTGTGCGGCTGTTCTCGCCAATCAGCATGAACACCGTGCCCAGCACCACTTCCCGGCCATTCTCGGTGGCCGCACCCGAACGCAGCTCTTCGCCCAGGCCAACCTCGGCCACATGGCTGACGCGGATCGGCGTGCCGTCGACGCTGGATATGACGATATTGGCGATGTCTTCGGCCGAGGCTACCTGGCCCGGCGCCCGGATCAGCAACTGCTCGCCGTTACGCTCGATGTAACCGGCACCCACGTTGGCGTTGTTGCGCTCCAGCGCCGCGATCAGGTCGTTGAGGGTAAGCTTGTAGGCCGCCAGCCGCTTGGGCTCCGGTGCAATCAGGTATTGTTTGGCGTGGCCACCGATGCTGTTCACTTCGGCCACCCCTGGCACATTGCGCAACTGCGGCTTGATGATCCAGTCCTGGATCACCCGCAGGTCGGTCGGCGTGTAGGGCGTGCCGTCCTCCTTCAGGGCGCCCTGTTCGGCTTCCACGGTCCACAGGAAGATCTCGCCCAAACCGGTGGAAATCGGCCCCATGCCCGCTTCGATCCCTTCGGGCAATTGCTCGCGGGCCACTTGCAGGCGCTCGTTGACCAGCTGACGGGCGAAGAACAGGCCGGTGCCGTCATCGAAGATTACCGTGACCTGCGACAGGCCCGAGCGCGACAGCGAACGGGTCTGCTTCAGCCCAGGCAGGCCGGCCATGGCAGTCTCGATGGCGAAGGTGATGCGTTGCTCGGTCTCCAGCGGCGAATAACCGGGCGCAGAGGTGTTGATCTGCACCTGGACGTTGGTGATGTCCGGTACAGCGTCGATCGGCAGTTTCTGGTAGCTGTGGATACCCACCGCGGCCATCAGGACCACGGCCAGCATCACCACCAGGCGCTGCTCGATGGCGAATTGGATCAGGCGTTCGAACATGCAGGTGCCCCCGTGATCAATGGCTGTGCTCGGCCGAGCCCTTGCCCAGTTCCGACTTGAGGACAAAGCTGCCAGCGGCGGCCACCTGGGTACCGGCGGCCAGGCCGCTGATGATTTCCACCTGGCCGGCATCGCGGCGGCCGGCCTTTACCGGGCGGGCCTCGAAGCCTTGCTCGGTGCGGGCAAACACCACCGTCTGTTCCTCCCAGGTTTGCAGGGCGCTTTGCGGCACCACCACGGCGGCATTGAAGCGCTCGACACTGACTGCAACATTGACGAACAGCCCGGGGCGCCAGGCGCCGTTGGGGTTGGCCAGTGTGGCGCGCACGGTGGCGGCCCGGTTCTGCTCGCCGAGCAGGCTGCCGACGTAGTTGACCTTGCCCTCGACCTGGGCACCCAGGTCCGGCGCGCTGACGGTGACCTTGCGCCCGGTGACCACCTTGTCCAGGTCACGCGGGGCGACAGCAAAGGTGGCCCAGACCCGGCTCAGGTCCGACAGGGTGAACGCATTGCTGGTCTCATCGACCACCTCGCCCACCGTCAGGTGCTTCTCCACCACCACGGCATCAAAGGGCGCGCGCAACTCGTAACGATTGCCGGCACCGGCCGGGCCCACGGCGGCGACTTTCTGCCGGGCGTTGGCCAAGGCAATTTCGGCCTCCTGCAACGCCTGGCGCGCCTGCAGGTAATCCTGCTCGGCGCTGATGCGTTCCTGCCACAGCTGCTGCTCGCGCTGGAACGTCAGGCGCGCCAGTTCCAGGCGGCGCTGAGCGGCCTGCTGTTCGCTGCGCAGGTCCGAGATCTGCTGGCTGGCGATCACCGCCAGTACCTGGCCGCGCTTGACCGACTGGCCCAGCTCAGCCTGTACGGCCTCTACCACGCCGGGCACCCGGGGCACGACATGGGCAGTGCGGTCTTCGTCGAAGCGGATTTCCCCCGGAAAGCTGATGGCGGTACCCAGTTCCCGCGGGCCGGCGGCAGCCAGTTGCACACCGGCAGCTTCGACCTGGGCAATGGACAGGTGCAACTGGCCCTGTTCTTCGCCATGCCCCTCATCTTCGTGACCTTCGGCGGCCTTCTCCGCGCCATGGTCATGGCTGTCTTCGCCGTGATCGTCATGCCGGGCTTCAGCCTTCGACGCCTGGCCGAGGTTGCCGGTCCAGGCCAGGCCACCAAGGCCAAGCGCAGCCATGGCGGCGACCAGAAGGGCTATTTTGCGTGGGTTAGTCATTGTTGCTCCTGCTGTTCAAGTTGCTGCCCAGGCCATCGAGGTCGCCGTAAATCCGCTCGACCTGCGCCCGTGCGTCGGTCGCCGAAGCCAGCGCTTGCAGATACAGCCCACGGGCCTCGATCAGCGTGCGCTGGGCGTCGAGTACATCGAGAAAAGCGAACTTGCCCATTTCGAAACCGCGGGTGGCGGTGTCCACGGCCTGCTGTGCAGACGGCAGGATGGTGCAGTCGTAGGTGTCCACCTCGTGCATGGCTGTCTGCCATTGGCTGATGGCGCTACGGGTGTCGCTGCGCAGGCGTAACTCCACGGCGTTGCGCAGGTCACGCGCCTGGTCGGCACGGCGTGCGGCGGCCAGCACATTGCCCTGGTTGCGGTCGAACAGCGGCAAGGGCATCGACAGGCCAACCACGTTGACCCGCTCCCGGTCTTCGCGGCTGTACTGGCTACCAAGGCTGACGGTGAGGTCGGGAATTCGCTGGGCCTTTTCCGACCCCAAAGTGGCATCGCCACGCTCGACCTGGGCGGCAGCCAGGCGCCATTCGGCCGTTTGTTCGACCTGGCCGAGCAAGCTGTCGGCACTGGGCGCGACGCCTGGTGAAAGGTTGGCCGCCTGCAACTGGTCGAACGCTGCCAGCGGGCTGCCGGTCAAGCGAGCCAAGGCCTGATAGGCCACGCTGCGTTGGGTTTGCGCCCGCCGCACCTCGGCCTGGGCCTGGGCAAGTTGTACGTGGGCACGGGTGGCCTCGACAGGCGATGACTGACCAGCTGTGACACGACCCTGTACCACCCGTAGCCCGCGCTCGGTCAAGGCCTGCGACTGCTGCGCCAGCTCCAGTGCGGTCTGTGCGCGCAGGGCAGTGTGGAAGGCCTGCACCACATCGGCACGCAGGGCATTGCGCTGGCGCTCCAGGTCGAGCTGGGCAATCGCCTGGCCGCTGCCGGCTACGGCGATACGTGCGCCACGCTTGCCGCCCAGCTCCAGCGGCTGGCTAAGGGTGACGGTGGTGGTGCTGGTGCTACGGCGGGTGTCCTCGACCTCCCAGGACAGCTCAGGGTTGGGTACCAAGCCGGCCTGGCGCCGCTCGCCGTCGGCGATGCCCAACTCACGACCTGCGGCGGCCAGCTCCGGGTTCTGGGCAAAGGCGGCGGCAAGCGCCTGGGGCAGGCTCAGGCTCTGGCTGGCCTGGGCGCTGGTGGCGCTGGCCAGCAACAGGCAGAGCAAGGCGATGTTGCGGGGGATGGGCACGAACAAGTCCTCGTCGACGCATGTAGGCGAGGGACTGTAGAAAGCCGTGCTTATCGGGGCGGTGTCGGGGAAATTACAATTTTGTAAGGTTTTGCGGTGTTCGATAATCGCCCACTTTCCCGGTGCGACGATCTAGTCCAATTGACGAAACTAACCAGTCAGTACAAAACTACGCACAACCAACAACAACAAAGCGATGCCCGTCATGAAGCCCCTTATTCTTGTGCTCAACGGCCCTAACCTGAACATGCTGGGCACCCGCGAGCCTGCCCAATACGGCCATGAAACCCTTGCAGACCTGGCCCGAAGCTGTGCCGACACTGCCCATTCCCAGGGCATGGAAATCGAATTCCGCCAGACCAACCACGAAGGCGAACTGATCGACTGGATCCACGCCGCCCGCAACCGCTGCGCCGGTATCGTGATCAACCCCGGCGCCTGGACCCACACTTCGGTGGCCATCCGTGACGCCCTGGTGGCCAGCGAACTGCCGGTCATCGAGGTGCACTTGTCCAACGTGCACAAGCGCGAACCGTTCCGCCACCTGTCGTTCGTCTCCTCCATCGCCGTGGGCGTGATCTGCGGCCTGGGCAGCCATGGCTACCGCATGGCCCTCAGCCACTTTGCCGAACTGTTCCAGGAGCGCCTTGCATGAGCCAGCAAGCCATCCTTGCCGGCCTGATTGGCCGTGGCATCCAGCTGTCGCGCACCCCTGCCTTGCATGAGCATGAAGGTGACGCCCAGGCCCTTCGCTACCTGTACCGGTTGATCGACGCCGACGCGCTGCAACTCGACGACAGCGCCTTGCCCGGGCTGCTCGATGCCGCGCAGCACACCGGCTTCACTGGCCTCAACATCACCTACCCGTTCAAGCAGGCGATCCTGCCGCTGCTCGACGAGCTGTCGGACGAAGCACGCGGTATCGGCGCGGTAAACACCGTGGTGCTCAAGGACGGCAAGCGGGTCGGCCACAACACCGACTGCCTGGGCTTTGCCGAAGGCTTGCGCCGTGGCCTGCCCGACGTGGCACGGCGCCAGGTGGTGCAGATGGGTGCCGGTGGGGCAGGTTCGGCCGTGGCCCATGCCCTGCTGGGTGAAGGTGTCGAGCGACTGGTGCTGTTCGAAGTGGATGCAGCCCGCGCGCAGGCTTTGGTGGATAACCTGAACACCCATTTCGGTGCCGGGCGTGCGGTTGTCGGCACCGACCTGGCCACAGCCTTGGCCGAGGCCGACGGGCTGGTGAACACCACGCCAGTGGGCATGGCCAAGCTGCCGGGTACACCGCTGCCGGTGGAACTGTTGCATGCGCGCTTGTGGGTGGCGGAGATCATTTACTTCCCGCTGGAGACCGAACTGCTGCGCGCGGCCCGGGCATTGGGTTGCCGCACGCTGGATGGCAGCAACATGGCGGTGTTCCAGGCGGTGAAGGCGTTCGAGCTGTTCAGCGGGCGGCAGGCGGATGCGGTGCGGATGCAGGCGCATTTTGCCAGCTTTACCTGATAGACGAATGTTGGCTTTTTCGCGGGCATGCCCGCTCCCACAGAGATCGCATCAGGGCTGACAGGTGTTGGCCACAAGATATGCTGCGTTCTTGAGACCGAGCGCCGCCCGCGCGGCGCTCGGTCTCACAGGCGCTGAAGATGCCGTGGCGAGCACCTGGCAACCCTGATGCCATTGCCATAAACCATAGAATCTCCCACAGGTACAGCGCAAACTTCACTGATTGCACTGTCTGTGTGGGAGCGGGCTTGCCCGCGAAGAGGCCGGCACAAGGCATCACCCTTTCTCATCCAGCAAAGCCTGTATCACCTGCTCCTGCCCCCCATAGTCCCCCTCGCCAAAATGCACATGGCGCACCTGCCCCTTGCGGTCGACAAAGTAATGCGCCGGCCAGAACTGGTTGCCCCAGGCATTCCACACCTTGTGGTCGTTGTCCACCGCCACCGGGTATGCAATCCCCAACCTGGCTACCTTGTCCCGCAAGGTACCCACATCGTGCTCGTAGTCGTACTCCGGCGTATGCACCCCGACCACCACCAGCCCCTGGTCGGCATAACGCCGCGCCCAATCGTTCACGTGCGGCAGGCTGCGCTGGCAGTTGATACAGTCCCAGGTCCAGAAGTCCACCAGCACCACCTTGCCCTTGAGCCCCGG
This sequence comes from Pseudomonas sp. NPDC090592, assembly GCF_044769185.1. Classification (NCBI taxonomy): domain Bacteria; kingdom Pseudomonadati; phylum Pseudomonadota; class Gammaproteobacteria; order Pseudomonadales; family Pseudomonadaceae; genus Pseudomonas; species Pseudomonas sp. NPDC090592. The sequence goes on along the minus strand of NZ_JBIVXJ010000019.1, from coordinate 91,284 downwards.
GGCGTCCAGTGGTGCGGAATTCAGCCACTGGGTTGCACCTGACAGCGATGGCATGGCGCCATAGCTGTCACGGGCCATCAGGTGGCTGGCCAGCCCCAGGCCGGTCAGGGCCAGGGCAATGCCACCTACCTTCAACAACAAGCGCCGATCAATTCTCATGGCAACCGCCGGTGGCGTAGGTGCGATACTGCACACTCTGCGGCTGGCCGTTGGAATCCAGGTAATCCATGCGGGTGTTTACCAGGCCGCAGGCGTTGCTCTGGTCATCCTGCACCGACAATACTTTCTTCACATCCAGGTGTTCACCATAGTGGTACTGCATGGCACCAGCACCCGCCATGGGTGCGGTGGCGGCCTGGGCGGCAATGGCGCCGAAGCTGAGCACGGCGAACAGGCTGGCACTGGCGAAGGTTTTAACGTTCATGGCATCTCTCCTGAGTAACACTTGGGTGTGGGAAGTCGTGCTCCCCGGTCGAGAGCCATTTCACGCCCGCCAGGTATCCCATATGTGTCGCCCGACACTGTGATGTGCGTCCTCCTGTATCTCTGCCTGCGCCAGATACACTGCAATACAAAACCCCGCAGGCAAGCGCCAACGCGCTCGGTACACTGCGCCAACCCCACTTACACAGGAACGCTGCGCATGGAACACGTCGATCACATCCTGGTCGTCGACGACGACCGCGAAATCCGCGAGCTGGTAGGCAATTACCTGAAGAAGAACGGCCTGCGCACCAGCATTGTCGCCGACGGCCGGCAGATGCGTGCCTTCCTCGAAGCCAACAGCGTCGACCTGATCGTCCTCGACATCATGATGCCCGGCGACGATGGCTTGCTGCTGTGCCGCGAACTGCGCGCCGGCAAGCACCGCAATACGCCGGTGTTGATGCTGACCGCCCGCAACGATGAAACCGACCGTATCATCGGCCTGGAAATGGGCGCTGACGACTACCTCACCAAGCCGTTCTCGGCACGCGAACTGCTCGCCCGTATCAATGCCGTGCTGCGCCGCACGCGCATGTTGCCGCCCAACCTCACCATCAGCGAAAGCAGCCGCCTGCTCCGCTTCGGCCAGTGGCGGCTGGACACCACCGCACGCCACCTGCTCGACAGCGAAGGTACCCTGGTGGCGCTGAGCGGCGCCGAGTACCGCCTGTTGCGGGTGTTTCTCGACCACCCGCAGCGGGTGCTCAGCCGGGAGCAGTTGCTCAACCTGACCCAAGGCCGCGAGGCGGACATCTTCGACCGCTCCATCGACCTGCTGGTCAGCCGCCTGCGCCAACGCCTGGGTGACGACGCCCGCGAACCCAGTTGCATCAAGACCGTGCGCAGCGAGGGCTACGTGTTCTCGTTGCCGGTGCAACTGCTGGAGTCGCCATCATGAAGTGGCCACGCACGCTGGCCTCGCGCCTGGGGCTGATCTTCTTCACCGGCCTGGTGCTGGCGTACGGCCTGTCGTTCGGCCTGCAGGCCTACGAACGCTATATCAGCAGCCGCTCGATGATGCTCAGCAACCTGGAGCAGGACGTGGCCACCTCGGTAGCCATCCTTGACCGCCTGCCCGCGGCCGAACGCACCGCCTGGCTGCCGCGCCTGGAACGGCGCACCTACCGCTACCGCCTGGACCAAGGCCTGCCAGGCGAAGCCATGCCCAGCAGTGACCCGCCCATGGCTGCCGAATCCATCGTCAAGGCCATTGGCAGCGACTACCGCCTGACCTTCCAGGATATCCCCGGCCCGAACGCTCACTTCCAGGCGCACCTGAGCCTGGCCGACGGTGCACCGCTGACCATCGACGTGACCCCGTCGCCCGTGCCGGTGGCACGCTGGCTGCCCGTGGTGCTGCTGATCCAGTTGGCCGTGCTGTTGCTGTGCACCTGGCTGGCGGTGCGCCTGGCCATTGGGCCCCTTACCCGCCTGGCACAGGCAGTGGACAACCTCGACCCGGACAAACCAGGCGTGCAACTGGACGAAAGCGGCCCGCGCGAGGTGCGTTACGCGGCGGTGGCCTTCAACGCCCTGCAAGCGCGCATCGCTGCCCACCTCAAGGAACGTATGCAATTGCTGGCGGCCATTTCCCACGACCTGCAAACGCCGATCACGCGCATGAAACTGCGTGTCGAAGTGATGGACGACGGGGTCGAGAAGGACAAGCTGTGGAGCGACCTGGGTGAAATGGAGCACCTGGTGCGCGAAGGCGTAGCCTATGCCCGCAGCATGGACACCAGCACCGAAGCCCCCTGCCGGATCAACCTCGATGCCTTCCTCGACAGCCTGGTGTTCGACTACCAGGACAGCGGCGCCCAGGTGGAGCGCCATGGCAGCACCGCCAGCCTGCTGGAAACCCGCCCGCATGCCCTGCGCCGGGTGCTGGTGAACCTGGTGGACAACGCCCTCAAGTTTGCCGGCGCCGCTGAACTGCACGTGTACCGCGAAGCTGGCATGACCGTGATCCGCGTACTCGATAACGGGCCTGGTATCCCCGGTGCCGAGCTGGACGAAGTGCTCAAGCCGTTCTACCGGGTAGAAGGCTCGCGTAACCGCAGCACCGGCGGTACCGGGCTGGGGCTGGCCATTGCCCACCAACTGATCCACGCCATGGGCGGCCGGCTGACCCTGAGCAACCGCGAAAGCGGCGGCCTGTGCGCCCAGATCGAACTCCAGTGACAGCCTTCGACAAGCATCGCATTACCCTCTGGGAGCAACTGCCTGGCTTAAAATCTAAAAGCAGGCACGATCCTGTGGGAGCGGGCTTGCCCGCGAACACCGGCAAAGCCGGTGCCATGCACCGCGTTGGATTCTTCGCGGGCACGCCCGCTCCCACAGGGTACGCGGTGCGCCCGGCATCAGTTCTCTGCGCGACAGCGCAGCCCAATGGGCTGGGCAATCTCCCACAGGAATCGCGGCAACTTTAAAAAATGAGCTAGGCAGTTGAGTCCACAGAAGTCGCGCAACCTTTCAGGTTTTGAGCACGACTGTTGCTTCTAAACGGCAGTGACTACAAACCGATACACAACCCCACCACCCCGGACACACTGCAGATACCCCTCCCCCCCACACTCCCGGTCACACCCTCAAACACCGGGAGCCCCCTTGATGAAAGCCCTCACTTTGCCCAGCGGCTGGAAGCTGTTCGCCACCCTCGCCGGCCTGACATTGGCCATGACTGCCGTGGTCCTGGCCAGCCAGCCTGACCCTGACGGCCTGCGCAGCGCCATCCGCGCCACTGCGCGCAGTTCCTTCGCGCTGTTCCTGTTGGCCTTCCTGGCTTCATCACTGGTTACCTTGCTGCCGGGCACCGTCACTCGCCATGTCCTTCAGCAACGGCGCTACCTGGGTCTGGCGTTCGCCTTCTCGCACACCGTGCATGGCCTGCTGATCTACCGCTACGCCCAGCAATTCCCCGAACTGTTCTGGGCCGGCCGCACGCTCACTTCCAGCCTGCCCGGCAGCATCGGCTATCTGTTCCTCGTGCTGCTCACCGTCACCTCGTTCAAGGCCCCCATGCGTTTGTTGGGCAGCCGTACCTGGCAAGCCCTGCACAGCACCGGCATGTGGGTGTTGGCGGCCGTGTTCTGCCTGTCGTTCTACAAGCGCATCCCCATGGGCGGCTGGTACCCGTTGGCGTTCGCCCTGATGTTCAGCGCCATCACCGTCAAGCTCACCGCCAAACTGGCCCGCCAGCAACGCCGCGGTGCCCGTGCACTTACCTGAAATCCTGCCCTGAGAGAGAACACCGACATGATCACCTTGACCCGTACCCTGACTACCTTCGACCACGTCGGCACCTGGAGCGCCGACTTGCCGCTGCGGCTGTTCCTGGCCTGGGAGTTTTTCGAATCCGGCCTTGAGAAGCTCAACGGCAACAACTGGTTCGCCGACCTGCAAGGCAGCTTTCCATTCCCTTTCAACCACCTGCCTGCGGAGCTGAACTGGCAGCTGTCGATGTGGGCGGAGCTGGTGCTGCCACTGTTGCTGTTGCTGGGGCTGGGAACCCGGCTGGCATCACTGGGCCTGATGGTGGTGACCGTGGTGGCGATTGCCGCAGTGCACTGGCCGGCACACTGGTCAAGCCTGGCCGAGCTGGCCCAAGGGTATGCCATTACCGACCAAGGCTTTGGCAACTTCAAGTTGCCGCTGATCTACCTGGTGGCGTTGTTGCCACTGCTGCTCAAAGGGGCTGGGCGGTTGAGTGTGGATCAATGGCTGAGGGTGCGGTTCAGCAGGTAATGCCAATGGGGCGCAAAGCGCCCCAATCCCCTCAAGCTGTACCCACAATGATGCCTTGCCCACGCAACCCCTCCAGCAATGCCAGGCCCTGCTGCACATCCCCTCCCAACACCTCCAGCCTCGCCCGCCCGTTGCCCTGTTCCAGCGTCAGCAACCGATAAGCCATCGGCGCCAGTCGCGCAAAGCGCACCGTCAGCGCGGCATCGCGATATACCAGCAGCAAGGTCGGCGACGCGGGTGCAACCGTGGGCTGATATTCCGCCCCGATGCGCTCCACCGGCCACGCGTAAGCCAGCACCCGTGCCACACAGGACAACAGCGGTACCCCCTCCAGCAAATCGCCGGCAGGATCGTGGGCGGGGTCCTCGGCATCGCTCAGGAACAACTGCGCCTCGACCCACTCGTAGTGCGCCAGTTCCAGCTGCCAAGGTGCATCCAGTTCGACGCCTTGCAGATAATCGACAAACGCTTCGGCTACCTCGGTAAACAAAGGGGTCTGGCTGCGGTAGTTGGCATAGAAGTCATGCACACGGGCATGCCAACGCTGTTCCCCCAACGCCTGTCGCATCACCGGGAAGCTGCCGGCCAGCAAGCCTTCGATGGCACCATAGAACAACTCACGGTAAACCTTCAGGCGCCGCGCCTCCACGCCGGGCGGCGGGGCATTGTGCTGTGGGTCGCGCAGGTGACGGGCCAAGGTGTATTGCTGTTCGCGCAGGGTCTCATTCATGTACTTGCCCTCCCGAAGCCAGCTGCACGCTGCGGATACGCGCCGTCTCGGCCAACAGCTCGGCCAGCGGCGGGTAGTTGAAGTCACGTTCAAGCACCGTCGGCTGCACGCCAAAGCGCGCACAGGCGACGGCGTACAACGCCCACACATCTTCCCTGACCGGCGCCCCATGGGTATCCACCTTCAGGTCCGCTGCTTCGTCGTAATGCCCGGCCACGTGCATGCCGGTAACCCTCGCCGTGGGCAAGCCCTCAAGAAAAGCCTTGGCGTCATACCCGTGGTTGCAGGCATTGACGAACACGTTGTTGACGTCCAGCAGCAGGTCGCAATCCGCTTCGTCCAGTACCGCCCTGATGAACTCGAGCTCGCTCATGGCCTGGTAAGGCGCGGCGTAGTAGCTGATGTTCTCCACGGCAATGCGCCGCTCCAGGTGTGCCTGTGCCTGCCGTATGCGCGCGGCCACATGGTGCACGGCCTCGTCGGTGAACGGGATGGGCATCAGGTCGTACAGGTGCCCGTCATCGCTGCAATAGCTCAAGTGCTCGCTGTACAAGCGCACCTGGTGGCGATCGAGAAACTGGCGGGTCTGGTCAAGGAAATGCCGGTCCAGCGGTGCGCTGCCACCCAGCGACAACGACAGCCCGTGGCAGGTGATGGGAAAACGCTCGGCCAACTGGGCCAGGCCCTTGCCGTAGGCACCGCCAACCGCTATCCAGTTTTCCGGCGCGCATTCAAGAAAGTCCACTGCACCGGCGTCCATGGCCAGCAATTCGGGCAACAGACCGCGGCGCAGGCCAAGCCCTGTATTCAAAATCGTAGCAAGCATCATCAAGTCTCCAACAGGCACAACGCCCCACCTGACCAGCAGGAGGGGCGTTGTGTCGTTTCAAGGGATAACGGTCAGGATTTACCGGCCAGGTGGCTGAACAGCCCTTCGGGCATGGCCTTGCCATTGGCCTGGTAGATCGCCTTCAGGTGATCTGCCGCTTCCTGTTCAGAGATGAAGCCATCGTGGTTGCTGTCAATCTTGTCGAAATCGCCGGCACGGTCCTTGGCCACCGCCAAAAACTCATCCCGCGAGACTTTGCCGTCGTGGTTGCTGTCAGTCCTGGCGAACGAGGCGTCGCCACACTTGCCTTCGCCACATTTGCCCTCGGCCCCGGCTTTGGCGCTGGCACCGCACTTGCCCTCGCCGCATTTACCTTCGCTCTGGGTGGCCTTGCCGCTACCGCCGCACTTGCCCTCACCACACTTGCCCTCGGCCGCCACCTTGGCCGAAGCCAACTGGTAGCCCTGGGCCAACGGCTCAACGGCAAACGCGCTGGTGCTCAAGGCCATGCTGCCGATCAGGGCGGCGCCAAGCAGGCCAAGGGTATTTCGTACTTGAGTCATGGTGTTGCTCCACTGTCGTTGGAAAGTGGAGCCATTAAGCCGTCGCGCTATGTCGTGGTTGTATCGCGCAGGCCGCGGATTTGTATGGCAATGGTTCTGCAGTGTGGCTGGATACAGTGAGATACACGGCCCCGGGTAAACCGGGGCCAGTGCGTATGATCAGTCTTCCAGCGGTTTTGGCGGTGCAGCCGGTTTGGCAGGCTTGGCCGGTTTGGCATCCTTGGCCTTGGGTTCCGCTGCTGCCGCCGCCACCGGCTCGGGCGCCGTCACGGCTTTTTCGCTGGCGGGCAACTCATCGACGGCCTTGAGAATGGCCTGCGGGTCGATGGCCTCACCGCTTTCATCATCCTTGAGCATGTGCCGCTCGCCGTCCTTGCCCACCAGAATCACCTTTGTCCCCTTGCTCGCGCCCAGCTTCAGCTCACGAATCAAGGCCATGGTGGTCTGCTGCTCAAGGTTCTTGTCCTCGCGCTTGCCCATCATGTTGGCGACGCTGTACAGCACCAGGTTGCGCTCCTTGAACGCCGCCTGGGTGGCCGGGTCTTCCAGCGCCTTGTTCAAGCCGCGCAAGGTCGGGTCGGCGGTGCTCGGGGCAATGATGACCAGCGGCCTGGCCTTGCCCAGCTCCTTGGCCAGGGGCGCATCACTGTCGGCGGCATACAACGGGCCCGTCAGGGCGAGCAAGGTGGCGAGGGTCAGTGACCGGACGAGCATGCGTATCTCCTTATTCTCTCGATAAACCAAAGACTACAGATCATGGAGAAAGATCCGACGCGGGAGCCTAAACCAACGGCCCCAGGCGTGCTCGGCACAAAGGTAACTTCGGATTACCATGACCGGCGACGACATCTGTGCCAACCGCGCCGCACAGTCAAAGCATAGCGTAAAGCCGCTGGCGATAGCGGATGTGGCACAGGGCTGAACAGCTAGCTGGACAACCCTGGGGTTACATTTCTGTCCAGTGCCTCCTGGGTCAACTGCAGCAGCACCGCATGCTCACGTTGCTGATTGCTGATCTGCAACCGTGCGATCTGCTCGTCCCGGTTACCTGACGCCATCAACCGTTCCAGTGCTTCATGCATGCCCGGCGGCACCTGCAGCCGCACAGGGAAACGCTGCCGCAAGTAGTCCTGCCAGAACCACTGCCTCGACATATAATGAGCAAAGCCTTCCCGGGTCTGTTTCGCCAGGACAATTTCTCGGGCCAGTCTTACGTCGTGCATGGCGAGAGCTGGAATACCTGCATACAGCATTTCGCCTGGCTGGGCAGGCAAGTTCAAAGACTTGCGCAATGCGATCCGGTAGGCCAAAGCAAATTCGATCGATTCGTGTCCTGCCCCCACCCGCTGGGCATGCTCAGCCGCTATCTGGTCCAGCAATGCCAACCGCCACATCCGACCACCGAGCCATAACAATGCCTTCTCAGGCCGCCGAGCAAACTGTCCGTGTCGCGCACGCGCTATCATTACCCTCAGTTCCAGGTCGGCGAAGCGAACCGTGGCGTTATCCTGGCAGTCTGTCGCCGCTGCATGTTCGAACAGCTCTTTCGTCAGCGCCTCATCCTCACTCATCGCTTCCAGCATCTGCAGAACACGACCCGCAAGGTCGGCTGCCGTGGACGAATACTTGAAGGCTCCCGACTCCGTAAGCACCGACAGGGTGTTGAAAAACTCGGCCGAATGATTCTCCGCCTCGAGATGTACCCACAGCGCGGCCATTTCGTCGCGACGCTCAACGGCCAACACATCCAGATAACGCAACCGGTATGGCACCCGGCTGGCGTCAACCCAATGCCAGGCTGAAAGCGCTTGCGGCGCAGCCGCCAGCAGATTACCGGAAAGCTGCACCCTGCCCGAGCCCCACAGTTGCGACAGATGAAAACCGTCAGGCAGCGCTGAAATACTGTTACCGCTCAGGTCGAGCGTGTGCAATTGCGCTGCGTCCATTACCCCATAGGGAAATTCGGGCATCTGGGTGCGTGACAGGTGCAGGGCATTGAGCTCGGTCATGGCGAAGATGGAAAATGCCCTGCGCAATGGGTTGTCCGAAAGGTTCAGGTACACCAGCGAGCGGCAACCGGCCAGGACCAACGCCTGGCCTTCGTCCAGAACAATCTGGTTGCCCGACAGGTCGAGCACCTCCAACCGTTGGGCAAGCATCAGAGGCAAAGGCAGACGCTTGAGCCGGCAGTTGGTAATTTCCAGGTTTTGCAGGTTGGGAAACGCTTGCAGAAATTCGTCAGGAATCTGCTCCAGGCGCATGGAGCGCAAGGCCAGTATCGAGACGTGCGGAAAGCTCACCTGCGCCGGCAGGACAGGCAGTAGCCGTAAACGGCTGCGGCTCTGGGTCAGCATGAAGCGCCCGTCCTCGACTGCCGCATTCTCTTGAAGCTCCGGAACAAGCCTGCGCCAGCAGTCGATCAGGCCCTTTCTGAATTCACGCCGGGCGACCAGCTCCGGTGTCGGAAAGGCGTCACGCACCCACCTGCCAAGGTGCGTGTTGAGCAGTCCATATTGCTGCTCCAGCATGTGCAACCTGGCAGTTGCGTTGCCAGCCGCCAGCCAATGGCCGATCTGCTCATCGCTGAACGCCGGGTACAGGTCTCGAAGCCTTGCCTGAAGTGCCCTTGGCCTGAGCCGCCCCAGCGCGGCCCATAGTCTGCCGCCAGCCATGGGATAGCCAACCCGGCCGTCATCGAGCCGTTGCGGCGCCAGAAACGACCCACGCGGCCGGTCCACACTCAGCACTTGCACCACGGCCTGCCGTTGGCCATTGGCAACGGTTGCCAACGCCTGACGCAGTGCGGGCACAAAAGCCTGACCCTGGCCGATGACCGCCTGTGCTTTGGCGTCATAGGCCGCCGCCAGGGTCTCGAACAGCTCGCCCGCACCACCGGCAGATGCCTGGCCATGCTCACGCAAGCGAAACACCCCTTGCTGGTGAAGCAGTTCAAACGTTGGCCCAGCACCCTCGATGGTCAGCAGCGGTTCGCTGGCATCACCGTCGAACAATTGCCATGCGCGGCTGCCAGCCCCTGGCACGTGCACCAGTAGGCTCAGCACCACCCGCGCCAGTTCGAGATTTTGCGGTGTATCGATAGTCAGCGCCTCATACACCCGCGCCATTCGAATTCGCGCGACCTGCAATCTGGCCGCCTCTGCCATGAACAGTGGCACTCGCCCGTTTTCGCGCAGGCTCTGCAAGTCATCCTCACTGGCACCGCGCAGCACCTCGTCTGCCGCCAAGCGATGCAAGCTGGCGAAATCCCGACGTAACGGGCGATCCATTGCCGTGCCTGGGTTCTGTTCTTCGTACAATGCCTGCAGCAACTCCCGCCGCCCGGCCCACACCACGTCGGCCAGCGTCGAACCACTGTTGCCAGCTGCCTGGGGAAGACTCATGACCCGCTCCAGCAACTGAGTGTCGGCGCTGGCCACCCCCTCGCGCAACTGGTTGACCAGCGTGCGGATTCGGCCAGCTAGCAACAGGCGGTCGACGGTGTCCGCCAGCACGGCTTCCGGCGGCCGACCATACACATGCCATGCCCGCACATGCTGCGCGTCAAGACCATGGATTGCCAGCGCCTGTTCGACCTGCACATCATCAAGGTCGCTGTATGGCCTGCCCAGGCGGCGCAACAGCTGGCGTGTGTCAGCCCACTCGGCAGGCTGCTCGCTCCACAGCCGCCACGCACCGGCACCATTATGGCGTAGCAGCGGGGCGTAGCCCTGGTAAGGGAGCAATTGCCACTGTTCATCGGCGCTACGCCAGGTCACTTCATACCAGTGGCCGTCCATGCTGATCCAGCAGCGCTCGCCCAGGCGATGCACGCCCTGCTCGTCCATCGCTGCGGTGTTCGGCGGGCTTTCGCTGCGATAGGGCACAAGGTCTGTGTTCCACAGTTTTTCCTCACCGCTTTGCAGCTGAGCCGGCACCAGATTGTCCACCGCGCTCCAGGCACGTCGGGCCGTAGCGACTACAGCAACGGTTGCACCGACAGCCAGCAACCCTTTGCCTACAGTCAGCAGATGCGCCAGCGCTGCATTGCGCTCGTTGTGTTGCCAGTCGCCGACCGCCTGGAAGGTTTGCTCAAGCAGCTCCCAGGCCATTACCCCCAACAACACCGCGCCGATGCCTGGAACAAACATCCCTGCAATGCCCAACAGCGTCCAGCCTTCAGCACGCAAGCGGCGGCCATGCTCAGCCTGGACCTCGCGATCAAGCTGGGCTACAGGTGGGGCGATGACGGCCGCATCGTCCTTGATCCGGGCGATCCAGTCATCAGCAAGGCGCTCGAACAGCGGCAAGCCATAGGCAGAAGTCTGCTCATCAAGGTCCCTGGTTGCCCAGTCGGTGACGTCATCGAGCCGTTCACTGACAGCCGAGAAAAACCGCTGGCTATCACGACGGCGCACGAAGCGCTTGAAGAAACGCCGGTAGTCAGCGTTGCGCAGGCGTTGACCAAGCACCCGGCGGGCGTAATCCTCCAGGTCGCTGCGTACGCTCCAGGGGCCCAGCGGGTCACCCGGCACATAGACCAACACGCGTTCGCTGGTGTTGTAAAACACGCCTTCATCAACCACATCCAGCACCACAATCTGCTGCATGCGGCAACCGAACAGCTCCAGTTGCCGGACCCTGACCGGCGCCCCCTCGAGCTTGCCATGGCTGCCTTGAACGCAGAACTCCACCACCCACTGCAACTGCCCTGCGCTCAACACGCCCTGCGCCCTGGCCTGCAGGGCGTCGACCAGCATGCTGTAGCGTTGTCGACGAGCCAATAGTCCCCTGACTGTTGGCTGCAGCACGGAATCCAGATGCGCCTGGTACTTCTGGCCGAGATCCAGCGCCCGGCACAACCGGACAAAGCGTGGTGCGGATAACTCGGGACGGGTGGCGCCCAGCTCATCGACCAGGCAATCCTTGCGTGGCTGCCCATACAGCTGTTCTTCGGTGAAGTTGCCCAACGCGGCTTCAAGCAGAGGGATTTCGTAGTAATCGCTGCCTGCAACAGGAAGCCGACCGGTCATGTAACTTACGGTGGGCGAGGTGTAGTAGTACCACTGACGAAAGTACAGGCAATCGACGTCGAGGGGGCCATGGGCACCGAGCGCTTGCTGCAGCAAGGGCCGGGTAAACTCATCCAGGTTACGTAGCCGCGCCAGCGCTGCCGCCAGGCCCTCACGGCAGGCCAGCAATTGCGGCAGGGCCTGGTTCAGGAGCCTGTATTCGGCCACGCTCAGCCTCGCCATCCAGGCTGGCAAGCGCTGTGCAATGTAGTGGTCCTGGCAGGCTTGCGCGATGGCAAGGGCATCGACCGTAGTCGGTTGTGAAGTGGAATTACCCTGCATCTGTGCCTCCGCGATGACGTGAAGGCGCGAGTTTGCCCATTGTCACGTCATGCCGACGCCTAGCTATCTACTACCCGTTCAGAACAGCAGCATTTGCTGGTCGATCAGGCGGGTGAAGTCGTCACCCACGAAAGGCAGGATGGCATCTGCCACCGGTTGCAGCTGACGGCTGATGTAATGGTCATAGTCGATAGGTGCCTGCAGGTTTTCCAGCGGTTCCGGGCCGGCCGTGGTGATCACGTAGCTGATCCAGCCCCCGCGCTGGTACTGCAACGGGCGCTCCAGCTGCCTGTTGTACGCGTCGGCAAGGCGTGCGGCGCGCACATGTGGCGGTACATTGCGCTGGTAGTCGGCCAACGGTCGACGCAAACGCTTGCGATACACCAGCAAATCGTCCTGCTCGCCCGCCAAGGTACGCCGCACGTACTCGCACAGGTAATCGCGGTAAGGCTCACCACGAAACACACGGCCGTAAAGCTCCTGCTGGAACTGCCGCGCCAGCGGTGACCAGTCGGTGCGCACCGACTCCAGGCCCTTGTACACCATTTCCTCAGCGCCGTCGGCCCGCTGCACAAGCCCGGCATAGCGCTTTTTGCTGCCCTCGTCGGTGCCGCGGATGGTGGGCATCAGGAAGCGTCGGTAATGCACCTCGAACTGCAGTTCGAGCGCGCATTGCAGGTTCATGGTCTCGCGCAGATGGCTTTGCCACCATTGATTGACCTCGGCCACCAGCTCGCGGCCGATGCGCGTCGCGTCTTCCTCGGCATGCGCCGCCTTGAGCCAGACGAAGGTGGAGTCGGTGTCGCCATAGATCACGTCAAAGCCGCGGGCCTCGATCAGCGCCCTGGTCTGGCGCATGATCTGGTGCCCACGCATGGTGATGGACGAGGCCAACCGAGGGTCGAAAAAGCGACAACCACTGGAGCCCAGCACACCGTAGAACGCGTTCATGATGATCTTCAGTGCCTGCGACAACGCCGCGTTACCATCACGTTTGGCGGCTTCCCTGCCCTGCCATACCCGCTCGACGATGGCCGGCAGGCAATGCTGGGTTCGCGAAAAGCGCCCTCCCCGAAAGCCTTCCACCGAATGCTCGTCATCGGCAACACGCAAGCCTTCCACCAACCCCACCGGGTCGATCAGGAAGGTACGAATGATCGACGGGTACAGGCTTTTGTAATCCAGCACCAGCACCGAGTCGTACAGGCCAGGGCGCGAGTCCATGACGAAGCCACCGGGGCTGGCTTCTTCCGGGCGGCTGCCAAGGTTGGGGGCAACAAAGCCCACGCGGTGCATCTGTGGCATGTACAAGTGGCAAAAGGCGGCGACCGATCCGCCGCTGCGGTCTACCGCCAGGCCAGTGACCGAAGACCGCTCCAGCAGGAACTCGAGCAGCCGGGTGTGGGCAAAGATGCGCGTGACCAGTTCGCAGTCCTTGAGGTTGTAGCGCGCCAGGGCCGGTTTGTCCTCGGCAAAGCGCCGGTTGATTTCGTCCATGCGCTGGTAGGGGGTATCGATGGCCTTGCCTTCACCCAGCAAGGTCTGGGCAACACTCTCAAGGCTGAACGACGGGAAACTCCAGGTGGCCGAGCGCAGCGCCTCGATGCCGTCAATCAACAACCGCCCCGGGGCATCGGCGAACACGTGACCGCCACCGGCATGGCTGCGCAAGGTCATCGGGGCACCCTTACGCCCCAGCGCCAACGGCACCTGCAGCGCTTTGGCGTGTTCATGCAACAGGCGCAGGTCGAACTGGACAAGGTTCCAGCCGATGATTGCATCCGGGTCGTGCTCGGCCATCCACTGGTTGAGGCAGGCCAGCAGCGCGGCGCGGTCAACGCAGTAGTGCAGGTCGAAATCGAGGCCATCGGTGGTGCCGTTGGCCGGGCCAAGCATATACACCTGGCGCTGGCCACAGCCTTCAAGGGCGATGCTATACAGTTCGCCCCGCTCGCTGGTTTCGATGTCCAGCGACACCAGGCGCAGCGGCGGGCGATAGCCTGGCGAAGGCTTGAGCTGGGCATCGCAGAGCACGCCGTGGGCGTCAGGTTGGCCGGTGAACTGCACCGGGGCGGTGATGAAGCGCTCCATCAGGTAGCGCTCGGGCGGGCGGATATCGGCTTCGAATACATCGATGCCGGCACTGCGCATGCGCTGCTCCAGCTGCATCAGTTGCCGGTGCTGCCGGCAATACAACCCCAGTACCGGGCGCTGGTCGAAGTCCTTCAGGCGCAGTGGCCGCAGCTCGACGCCGGACTCGTTGGCCAGCAACACCCGCGCATGTGCCTCATGGGTCTGCGGGATGAACGCCACCGAAACCTGCGGCGCCAGGCGCAGTAGCCGTGGCCCCTGATCGGTTGCCAGCCAGAACTCCACGCAGGTGCCTTCGGGCGTGTCATGCCAATGACGGGTCAGGACAAAGCCCTGCTGCAACTCCACTGCGTCGACCTCTGAAATTTCTGTAGAGAGGGTAATTCTACCTTGTGCTTGGCATGAGAGCTCTAGCGCCTGTGAGACCGAGCGCCGCGCGGGCGGCGCTCGATCTCACAGGCGCCCCATACCTTATGCCTGACGCCTCGCTGCCACAAACCCGCTCCGCCGCCCGACACACGCCAGCAGCCAGGCCACTGCGATCAACACCAGTACCACCCCGCCAAAGCCCTCCACCCCTACCCCGCCCAGCAGCAATCCGCCAATGATCCCACCCAGGGCAATAGCGCTGTTCCAGACAGTCACCAGCATCGATTGCGCCACATCCCCGCCCTCGCCCGCCGCATCGGCACAGGCCGTCTGCAGCAGAGTCGGTGCACCACCGTAGGTCAAACCCCACAAGGCAATGCTCAGATACACCCACCACGACGATGCCTGCCCCAAGGTCAGTGTGGCCAAGGCAAAACCAGCCAGGCTCAGCAACACCAACTTGCGCAAATGGCGGTCGACCAGCATCCCCACCAGACCGATGCCGGCCAGCGCCGACAGGCCAAATACCATCAACACCGGACCAATGTCCGCAGCCATGCCGGCCGCCGCCAGCAGCGGCACAATGTAGGTGTAAAGAATGTTGTGGCCAAGAATCCAGCTCAGGATCACCAGCAGCACGACCAACACCCCCGGCGTGCGCAACACCTGCATGGCCGCCGGGCGCTTGCCAGCGGCATGCCCCGGGTACTCCGGCACCGAGCGCAGCACCCACGCCACCAGCAGCAACGCCACCAGGGTGACCACCACGAACGTTGCGCGCCAGCCCAGCCCTGCGCCTAGCCAGGTGGCGATCGGCAGCCCGAGCGACAAGGCAATCGGCTGGCCCAGCATGGCCAACGCCATGGCCCGGCCCTGCTGGGCTACCGGCACCATGCGCCGGGCGTGCCCGGCGATCAGGCCCCAGGCCAGCCCGGCTGCAGCGCCGGTGAAAAAGCGCAGCACCAGGGTCAGGCCGTTGGAGGTCGACCAGGCCGTCAGCCCGTTGAACAGCACGAAGCCGACGATCGCCAGCAACAGCGCCTTGCGCCGATACCAACCCTGGGTCAGGGTCACCAGCGGGATTGCCGTCAACAAAGAACCCAGCGCATAGGCCGTGACCCATTGCCCCGCCATCGCCTGGCTGATGTGCATGCCGTCGGCGATCTGGTCGAGCAAGCCCGCCGGCAGGGTTTCGCTGAGGATGGCGATGAAGCCGGTCATGGCCAGCGCCAGTAGCCCGCTGACAGGCAGGCGTGCGCTGCTGGCGTTCAGCAAGGGTGGAGAGGATGTCTGGGACATTGCAAATGCCTTGAGTAGGAAACGAGGCGAACAGTCTGCAAGGCAAGGCCATTACGGAAAAAGACGGTTACAATGCCATTCACCCCGGACATCCATGTCCGCAATCAGGAACGCAGCATGGACAGCCTCAGCGGTTTCGTGGTCTTCAACCGGGTCGCCGAAACCCGCAGTTTCGTCGCCGCCGGCCAGTCGCTGGGCATCAGTGCCTCGGCCGTGGGCAAACGCGTGGCACGGCTGGAAAACCGCCTGGGTGTGCGCCTGTTTCACCGCAGCACGCGCAGCATCACCCTCACTGCCGAAGGCACGCTGTTCCTTGAGCGCAGCAGGCGCATCCTGGCGGAAATCGAAGCCACCGAGCAGGAACTGTCCCAGGCCAGCGAAACCCCACGTGGCCGCCTGCGCGTGAGCATGCCGCAAGTTACCGGACTGGTGATGCCGGCGCTGGCCGAGTTCATGGCGATGTACCCGCAGGTAGAACTTGACCTGGACTTTTCCGACCGCATGGTGGATATCGTTGGCGAAGGCTTTGATGTGGTGATGCGCGGCGGGCAGCCGGTGGATTCGCGGCTCAACGCCAAGTTTCTGGGGCACTTCCAGCACCGCCTGGTGGCCTCGCCGCAGTACCTGCGCGAACGTGGCACGCCCCTGCACCCACGCGACCTGGCGGCGCACACCTGCCTGCATTACCGCTTCCCCAGCAACGGCAAGCTGGAAACCTGGCCGCTGCGCCAGGAGCACCCCGAGCAGGCCTACGACATCCCCATTTCGATGGTGTGCAACCATGTCGAGACGCGCGTCTGTTTTGCCGTCAACCACCGCGGCATCACCTGCCTGCCCGACTTCACCGTGCGCCGCGAACTGGGCAATGGCGCGCTGGTCACCGTCCTCGACAGCTTCATGGAGCGGCGCGGCAGCTTCTATCTGCTGTGGCCTTCCGGGCGGCAAATGCCGCCGAAGTTGCGGGTGTTCATCGACTTCATGCTCGACCGGGTATTCAACCGTACAGGTAGTTGATGTCCTTGTAGGCCAGCGGTGGTACCTGGCCAAGCAGGAAGTCGCGCAGCTTGTGCATCTGCCGCGCCTTGGGGCTGGCCTTGAGCCAGGTCATGTAGTAGCCGTCGCCGGTAGCCACCGCGTGCTTGAACGGCGTAACCAGCCGCCCGGCCGCCAAATCGGCACTGGCCAGGACCAGGTCGACCACTGAAATACCCAAGCCTTGCTGGGCAGCCGAAATACCCTGGTCGAGGGTGTCGAACACCTGCCCCTGGTCGATGCTGATGTCCAGCGCATCCATGCGTGCCAGCCAGCGCCGCCAGTCACGCCGGTCGGGGGACGGGTGCAGGAATTCGCATCGGGTCAGGTCGGCCAGTTCAGGTTGCGCCTGCGGCAGGTAATCGGGGTGGCACACCGGGATCAGCCATTCATCGAACAGCTTGAAGCTCTCGATATCAGCAGGGAAACGCCCGCTGGCCAACAGGATGGCGCAGTCGTAGGGCTCGGAATAGAAGTCCACGGTGTCGATGTCCATCCACACGCTGGACAGCTGCACGCTGCAGTTGTCATCGGCCTTCTTGAACGCGTCCAGCGCCCGCAGCAGCCAGCGCACCGTGAGCGTGGACGGGGCTTTCAGGCGCAGGCCATAGCGGTCCTGACGCAGCAATGCGCAGGCATTTTCGATGATCTTGAAGCCAACCTTGAGCTCTTGCGCCAGCAGCCGGCCGTGCTCGGTCAGGCTGAGCTTGGGCCCACGGCGTTCGAACAGGTCACAGCCGAACATGGCCTCGAGCGTCTTGATGTGATGGCTGACGGCCCCCTGGGTCAGGGCCAGTTCCTCTGCCGCACGGGTAAAAGAGCCATAGCGAGAGGCCACCTCGAAGGCACGCAGGGCGTGCAAGGCCTGAATCCGTTCCGACATGGCGGCGTCCCGAGCATGAGCAAGACTAATAGTAGGTCATAGTTCCACGCGTTTTACAACGTCAGGAGCGTTTCGGAAAATGCAAGTAAATATCAAACATAACCAAGATCCTGCCTGCATGTGACTGGAACGTTCACTTAATTAACGCCTGGGGAAATCATGTTTACGGGATATGGAAATTGCTATCGCCTGGATGCGCTGGAGCTGGCCGCTGAACATGGTCGCAACATGCAACACTGGACTTACTCAACCATAGAACACTTTCGCAGCATCCTTGCCAACCCTGACTTCCCCTGCCTGTTCGGCCGCAAGGCAGTCAACGGCCAAACCTGCCACATACTGTTCGCCCGCGCCGAGCAGTTGGCCGATGACATCGCCCAGGGCCTGGCCGACTATGTGCGCATCATCGCCCCGATCGCGCCCAAGCAGCGCATCGGCAGCCCACTGGTGGTGTTTCTCGAAACCGCCGCCGATTACACCTTGGCCGAACAGCAGGCACTGGCCTGGAAAGTGCTGCGTGGCGTGCATGCACGCGACCCGCATCCATGGCCGCAGGGCATCCCGACCGACCCCGACGACAATGGCTGGTCGTTCTGCTACGCCGGCATGCCGCTGTTCATCAACATGAACTTCCCCGGCCACCAGCAGATGAAAAGCCGCAACCTGGGGCACCACATCACTTTCGTTATCAACCCGCGGGAAAACTTCGACGAAGTGGCCAACGCCAACACCGAGAGTGGCAAGCGAATCCGCGAGCGCATCCGCGAACGCGTGCACCACTACAACGACGGCGTCGTGCCCGACACCCTTGGCTTCTTCGGCGATACCGACAACTACGAATGGAAGCAGTACCAACTGCAGGAGGCAGGCTCGCTCAACCCGTCACGCTGCCCGTTCCACGCCCATGCCGCACACCAGCCGACACCCGACTTACTGATCGAGAACTGACCGTGAATACCGCACTCACTGCCACCTATGCCCTCACCGTCCTGCTGCTCATCGCCACCCCCGGCCCGGTGGTGGCGCTGATCGTCAACACCGCAGCCGCATCCGGCTCGCGCAAGGCCATGTTCACCGCCGTTGGTACCAACTGGGCGTCACTGGTGCTGATCGGCGCTGCAGCGTGGATCATCCTCACCAGCGCCGCCATCGACAAGGCCTGGCTCAGCGCCATGAGCCTGCTCGGGTGCCTGTTCATCGGCTACATCGCCGTAGGCACGCTCAGGGACGCGCTCAAGGCGCCTGCCCCGCAAGCCGCGAACGAAGCACCCAAGGCTGGCCGTGGCGGGCTGATGCAAGGCTTCATGGTGGGCATATCCAACCCCAAAGACATCATTTTCTTCATCGCCTTCTTCCCGCAGTTCATCCAGATCACCGAGTCGTTCGGCAAAAGCATGGTGGTGCTGTCGCTGCTGTGGGTAGCCATCGATTTCGCCGTGCTCAGCCTGTACATCTTTGCCATCGGCAAGATCGCGTCGCAGCGCAGCAACCGCGCCATCAGCCTGGCCTCGGGCGTTGCCCTGATACTGATCGCTGCCGGTGGCCTGCTGTACAACCTCAAGGAACTGGCGGCCTGAACGTCAAGCGCAAGCGAAGGAGAGAGCATGACCGCGATTGACACGAGCCCGTCTCCTTCGCCGTTGCAACAGGACTACCAGCGCTTTCTGCTGCTAGGCAGCCGGCGTGCCCCGCACACCCTGCGCGTGCATGAAACCGGCTACCGCTCTGGCACCATCAACACCGATGCCCTCGGCTTGCGCTACAGCCATTGCGCCGGCAAACGCTTTTCGGCGGCCGAACGCGGCGGCGCGTCACGTATCAACTTGCTGGTCGGCGGTTCCACGGCCCTGGGTATCGGCGCCAGTTCCGATGAACACACGGTAGCCTCGCACCTGTCGATGCTCACCGGCGAGGTCTGGCTGAGCCTGGCCGGTTGCGGGCTGAATGCCAGCCAGGAGCTGCTGATGTTCCTGACCCACCAGCACCGCTTTGGCCAACTCGGTCAGGTGGTAGTGCTCAGCGGCCTCAACAGCCTGGCCCATGAAGCCCTGTGCGAAGTGCTCGCCAGCCCCAACGATCCGCAGCAGGCCAGGGCCTACCAGGATTTCCTCAACAGTTTCAGCGAAGGCATGCAGCCTGCCGCGCCACCCAGACGGCAATCACTGTGGCGGCGCATCGGCAAGGCCCTGGCCGCGCCCCCGGTCGAGCCCCCGACCAATTGGCCGCTATCGCCCCCGGAAAAGCGCCTGGCCCGCGCTGCCGACAGCATAGGCCGTACCTTGCGCCAATGGGACCGGCTACTGGCAGACAGCCACGCCACCCTCACCTTCATCCTGCAGCCGCTGTTGCCCTGGTGCCGGGATACCCTGCCTGCCGGCGAGCAGGCCATGCTTTCTGCGCTGCAGCAGCAACCGGCGCACTTCGACCGGCTGCTGGACGGCACCTTCGACAGCCAGCTGCACTCGGCGTTTTTCCGCCGCATCAAGAGCCAGGCCGACCCGGTCCCCTGCTATGACATGAATGGCATGCTCAGCAGTTCGCCGGTATTTGGCGCCGACCTGTTCATCGACCGGCTGCACCTGAACGACCTGGGTAACAATGCCTTGGCCAAAGTCATAACAGCCAAGCTTGGCCTGGCCCAGGAAAAACACGCCCAGCGCAAGGTCTCGCCGATCAAGCTCGTCTGACAGTTGCCAGGTGGTCTTCCGGCAAGCTCATTGGGTGGCTAGAATAGGCCGTCGTTCCGATCTTCCCGAGGCGTACGCTTGACCGCCATTAACATCGAAGCCGTCCATTCCTGCCTGGCCGCCCAAGGGGCCTGGCTGTGAGCCGCATGCGACGCCTGCCCCCGCTGTTGGTCGCCTTGATGCCGCTGGCTGCGCACGCGCTTGAGGTGCGCATCGACCCTCATGCCGACCTGCTCTACCGCCAGGCCTTGCCGCTGCTGGAACAAGCCGATAATCAGGGCGACGACGCCAGCATGCTGCGCACCGTTGTGGGCAGCGACCCCGAGCTTAATCGCCAGGGCCAGGCCATGGCCCACACCCTGCCAACAGCGGTCGCCCTCCTGAAGAAATCGGTAGAACTGGGCCACCCGGTCGCACAGTACCGCCTGGCGCTGTATTACATGACGTATCTGCCCGCCGCGCAAATTCCAGATGCTGCCTGCCCATTGCTCGAAGCCAGCCTCAACCAGGGCTTTGCCGCACCCGCGCCCGCCATCGCCACCTGGTGCCGGCCCTACAACACCAGCAGCGAGTACCGCGCAGCGCTGGAGGCCATCCCCAGCATGGCCACCGTGTACGCCCCCTATTACCCGCAACCCGCAACCCGCCTGGCCTGCAGCCGCACCCGACCGCAAGGCCTGGACATGCTGTGGGGGCGCCAGCGCGACTACCAGGCCGAGGTCTACCGCCTGCTCGGCGATCTGGACCCACAGCACCGCCCCAGCCTGTTGCAGAAAGCCGTCGAGATCAACGGCTGCGTGACGGCGCAACAGCGCCTGAGCAGTCATCCGTAGTCCTCGGCCAGACGCGGTCCGTGTTGGGCAAATGCCTTGCTCAAACCTTGAAATCCGCGCGATCGTCGTAGGAGCAGCCTTGTGCTGCGAAGAAGGCGGTAAGGTTGAAGATTATCTTCGCCTGCACCGGCCTCTTCGCAGCACAAGGCTGCTCCTACAGGGCTGAAATCGAGCCGGTCAGCAAGATCGTTCAAGCCATCCCCCTACCCCGTCTGGCATGCTGCTCTGCCTAGTACACGCATTGCAGCCATCATGCCCCACATCGCTCGCCAAGCCTTCCTCCACGGCGCCATCGCCATCATGCCGTTGTCCCTCGCCGTGGCCCCATGGGGCCTGCTGGCCGGTTCCATGGCCATCGAGGCCAACCTCAGTGCCTGGCAGGGGCAAGGGCTATCGGCCATCGTCTTCGCCGGTGCCGCGCAGCTGGTCGCGATCGGCATGCTCAAGGGCGGCGCCAACCTGGCGTCGATCCTGCTCACCACCCTGCTGCTGACCTCGCAGCACCTGCTTTATGGCCTGTCGATGCGCCCGGTGCTGTCCAGCCAGCCGCTGCGCTGGCGCCTGGGCCTGGGCTTTTTGCTCACCGACGAGTTCTTTGCCCTGACCAGCCAGTACGACCAGCAACAATTCAACCGCTGGTACGCTTTGGGGGTGGGCCTGACGTTCTACGTCGCCTGGAACCTGTTCACCCTGGCCGGCATCCTGCTGGGCCAGAACATTCCCCACCTGGACCAGTTCGGCCTGGACTTTTCCATCGTCGCCACCTTCGTTGCCCTGATCGCACCGCTGGTGCGCAACCTGCCCACGGTTGTCTGCGTAGCCGTGTCGCTGTTCTGCTCGGTACTGTTCAGCCACTGGCACTGGGAAACCGCCCTGGTGGCCGCAGGCCTGCTGGGCATGAGCGCCGGGTTCATCTGCCAGAAATTTGCCGGAGCCCGAGCATGACCTGGATCCTGATTTTCGCCATGGGCGCCATCGTGTTCCTCAACCGCTATGCATTCCTGGAGCCGCGCCTGCCCCTGCGCCTGAGCTCCAATGCCCGGCAGTTTCTTGGTTTTGCCGTACCCGGCATGCTCACTGCCATCTGCGGCCCGATCATCTTCATGCCCGACCACCAGTTGAACCTGAGTCTGCTCAACCCTTACCTGCTGGGTTCACTGGTGGCCATCGCCCTGGTGCTGTTGACCCGCAGCGTATTGCTGAGCATGCTGGTGAGCATGTTGATCTTCTTCTTCCTGCGCAGCTGGCTGGCATGACCACGCCCCTGCGCGAGCAGACACACCTCTGGCAGGCGCCGGCCCTGGGCGACGTCGAGATGCTGCATGCGCGTTACTTCCAGCAGCGTTTCGCCCCGCATGTGCACGAAGGCTACGTGTTCACCGTGATCGAGTCCGGCGCCCAACGGTTTTGGCACCGCGGCAGCGAGCACCTGGCGCCGGTCGGCAGCATGGTGCTGATCAACCCCGACGAGCTGCATACCGGTGCCACGGCCCATGAAGCGGGCTGGCGCTATCGCGGCTTCTATCCCGAGCAACAGCGGGTAACCGGCGTGCTCGACGAACTGGAACTGGGCCGCCACGGCATGCCCAGCTTCAAGGACAGCGTGATCCACGACCCTGCCCTGGCCCTTGCCTTCAGCCAGCTGCACCAGCTGTCCGAAGCTGGCGCCAGCGCGCTACAGCAGCAAACTGCCTGGCGCCAGGCAGTACTGGCCCTGGTGCAACGGCACGGGCAATGCGCCGAACCCTTGGCCCCCGGCCACGAACCCCTGGCCGTGGCCCGCGCCCGCGAACTGCTGGAAAGCCAGCTGGCCGACCCACCCTCGCTTGAAGCCCTCGCGGCGGCCGTCAACCTGTCGCCGTTCCACTTCGCCCGGGTGTTCCGCCAGGCCACCGGCCTGCCGCCGCACGCCTGGCTGAAGCAACGCCGCCTGGCCCGCGCCCGGGAAATGCTGAAAAGCGGCCTGGTTGCTTCGCAGGTAGCCTTCGACCTCGGTTTTGCCGACCAGAGCCATTTGAGCCGGCAATTCAAGCAAGCCTACGGGGTGACGCCGGGGGCGTATCGGCAGGCATGCGTTCAATCTGTTTAGCCTGCCAACCACGACGACGCGCTATGCCCGGTTGTCTGTATCCAAAGCACGCCCTCTCAGGTTCCAGCGCACTGGCGCGATAAACAACATGAACGTCATCCATATCAGGGTGGCCGGGCCCGCAAGCACGAAGACCAGGCTGGCAACCAGCCCCGAAACAGCATCCCCAAGGACAGCGGTGAAGTAATAAAGGGAGAAGTTTCTGCCAACTTCATCTTCATCCGACAAATACTGAATATTGGTCACGATGGCGATATCAACAAACGCGCCAACAAAGCCGACCAGAAACAGCACTAGCAAAAAAAGCCAATTGTTGAACTGTAACGCCACTGCGGCTGCAAAAAACAGTGCGCCGTACAGCACCCAGTAACGCAGTACCAATTGTGCGGTCGTGCGCGGATTGAAGCGTGTATAGAGCACCCCTCCCATCACCGTACCTGCTGCCAGCAGTGAAAATACGTAACCCACCACCGCCTCTGAGTCGAAGTTTTCCAGCACCGAAGCCGGCAGGATGAAGCGAATCACCGACGTGGCGAACATCGCGCACAGTGTGGTACAGCCAATAACCGCGAACAGCGGTGCATTGCCAGCCCTGAGCCTACCTACACTGCGCACCGTATCGCGAACAAGGGCACTCCCATCGAATGCCTGTCGAGTGGCTCGCCTGGCAGGCGCCAGCGTCGAAATGCAAATGACAGACAACACCAGGCATATTGCAAAGAACAAGAAGGTTGCATCGCGAGACAAGAACAGTGCGCAGGCCGAGAACACCAGCGGCCCCAAAATCGAGGCAACATCTTCAACCACCTGAATACCGCTGTTGACCGAAGCTAACTGGTCCTTTTCTACGAGGTCCGGAAAGTACGCGCGAAACGTAGGCGCATAAAGACACTCAAGCGCCGTCATGACCATTGCAAAGCCCACCAACACAGGAAACACCGGCGTGAACAAGCTGAACAGGGCAAAGAACGCCAGCGCCATAATGCATTTAGCCAACTCAACCACAAACAGTGTTCGTTTTTTGTCTGCATTATCTGCCAGCCAGCCACCAACAGGAGAAAACACCATACACGGCAAGTAACGAAAAAAATAAGCGATACCAATCAGCAGCAAATCCGCATCGATCAGTAAAACGATGCTCACGGCGAATGCCGCTTCAAAGGCAAACTCACCGCACTTGGAAAACCAATAGCTCAATGAAAGCGAGCGCGTTCCGGATTTGAGAAGTAACGCTTGCATTGGGCGTTATTACCTTTAGTCAGCGGGAATAGATCCATTCAATCTAAAACCTAGCCACGACTAAATTCAACGCCAAAGTTGTAACAATGCCGACACTCTAAGTGCAGGTATCAAGTAACTTTTTATTACTTGAGATGCTAGCTTTGCACCTGATCAGCGCCTCCTGCAAACCAGCAAGAGCCCCGCCAACCCTCTGCTACACTGACAAGGCTGAATTGGAGGATCCTGCCATGTCCGAACGAGAGCTCACCACCCTTCTGTCGCTGATGAACCAGCGCCAGGCCTGCCTGAGCAGTGCCTGCAAGGAGATTGCCGACTGGATCGGCCGGCAGGGCGATGTGCCCGCTGCCGGCAAGATTCGCGCAAGCCTGAAGGCGCTGGAGGCCGATGAGGCCCAGGTTCGAAAGACCTTGACCTCGCTGACCCTCGACAGGCCTCTGCCGAGGTTTCGCAGCTGATTGCAATGGGGGCCGCTTTGCGGCCCTATCGCGACACAAGGCCGCTCCTGCAGGGATAGCGTCAGCAATGACGGCGACGTTATTCCTGTAAGAGCGGCCTTGTGTCGCGATAGGGCTGCCAAGCAGCCCCACATGGAGCTGTCAGTGGCTCATGTGCATGTGATCATGTCCACCCGCCTCGGCGGTGAGCGCACGCACTTCAGCCTGCACGTCGAGGGTTTCCTTGGCCCCTTTGGCATCCTCGATGGTCAGGGTCAGCGGTACTTTCTCGCCTTCCTTCACCTGATTGTTCAGGCCCATCAACATCACATGCAGGCCATTCGGGTCCAGGGTCACGGCTTTGCCGGCCGGTAGCTCGACGGCCTTGACCTCACGCATGCCCATCACGTCGCCGTTCATGGTCATCTCGTGCACCTGCACGGTCTTGGCCACGGGCGAAGCCACGCTCACCAGCTTGCTGTCGCTGCTGGCGGTCAGGGTCATGAAGGCACCGGTAGACTGCTGGTGCGGCACGCTGGCACGCACCCAGGCATCGCTCACGGTGGTCTGGGCCAGGGCTGGCAGGGCCAGGCCCATCAGTGCCAGGGCAGCCAGGCCGCGTTTGATCGGTTGCATCGACATTCAGCAGATCTCCATCAGGGTGACCAGGTCTTCGGCACATTCCTTGGCGTTCAGGGAATGGCCCAGGCTCAGGCGCAGGGTGCCACGTGTATCGTAGACGTAGCTGGTGGACGAGTGAGAGATGGTGTAGGTGTCGCCGGCCGGAACCTTTTCGTAGAACACCTTGAACTCCTTGGCCACCGCCGCGATTTCCTCGGGGGTACCCGTGAGTGCAGTGAACGTGGGGTCGAAGGCCTTGACGTAGGCATCGAGCACTTCGGGCGTATCACGTTCCGGGTCCAGGGTGATGAACACCACCTGGAACAGGTCGCGGTCACGGCCACGCAGCAGCTTGCGGATCTGCGCCGCACGCACCAGGGTGGTCGGGCAAACCGCCGGGCACTGGGTAAAGCCGAAGAACACCATCGGCATGCTGCCGTAGAAACTCGACAGGGTGCGCACGTTACCTTGCGGGTCTTTGAGGCTGAACTTGCGACCGAGGATCTCGTTGCTCATGTTCTTGCCGTACTTGAACTCGAGCCCCCGGGCCGGGCTACAGCCTGCCAGCAGGCCAAGCCCGAGAACGCCCATGCCGGCGACAACCGCACGCCGGGTCAAAAGATCATTCATGAAACCATCCTTTACAGGGAAGGTGCCGGCCCTCGGGATGGGCTGGCTGAAAAACCGGGGCATTCTGGCATGACACCCCAAGGGGTTCTACCCGACCAAGGCGGGGATAGCCTGCAGCCCTTTGAATACGGGCTGCGGCCTGTTGTCGCAGGGGTTGAAACAGTAACAGTTTGTTGCTAAGAGAGCCGCGTTACGCGATCGTTGTAGGAGCGGCCTTGTGTCGCGAAAGGGCCGCAAAGCGGCCCCGGCAATGTTCGTTGCGAAGCTGAAACCGTAGGGCCGCTTCGCGCCCCATCGCGACACAAGGCCGCTCCTACAGCGACCGCGTACGCCTTAGTAGTAGGCGTTCTCTTTCTGCGTGTGGTCGGTCACGTCACGCACGCCCTTGAGCTCTGGAATACGCTCGAGCAAGGTGCGCTCGATGCCTTCCTTCAGGGTCACGTCGGCCTGGCCGCAGCCTTGGCAACCGCCACCAAATTGCAGCACGGCGATGCCGTCATCGACCACGTCCACCAGGCTGACCTGGCCGCCGTGGCTGGCCAGGCCGGGGTTGATCTCGGTCTGCAGGTAGTAGTTGATGCGCTCGTTGATCGGGCTGTCTTCGTTGACCATCGGCACCTTGGCGTTCGGCGCCTTGATGGTCAGCTGGCCACCCATGCGGTCGGTGGCGTAGTCGACCAGTGCGTCTTCCAGGAACGGCACGCTGACCGCGTCCAGGTATGCGGTGAAGCTCTTCAGACCCACGGCGGTGTCGTCGGGCTTCTCTTCGCCCGGCTTGCAATAGGCAATGCACGTCTCTGCGTACTGGGTGCCCGGCTGGGTGATGAAAATACGAATGCCGATGCCAGGCGTATTCTGCTTGGACAGCAGATCGGCCAGGTAGTCATGGGCGGCGTCGGTAATGGTTATAGCGCTCATGTAGGTTCCTCACAGACTTGCCGCCAAGTGTACGCCAACCCGCCCATTGAACAAAGTCCTAGTATTTGACTCGGGAAAGCGCATATTCAGGTGCCCGCCCCCGTGGCGCCGCCAGCCAGGCTTGCATGCGCCGGTACAGGCCGCGCTCCAGCCACTGATAGCTGAACCACGACATTAGTCCAATGGACGGCACGCACAGGGCAAACACCAGGTACGGGTTCAAGCCCAGCCGTTCGCTGGCGAACCAGCCGGCATAAAGCACCAGCACGTGAATCAGGTAGACCGAATACGAACAGTCGCCCAATGCCTTGAGCACCTGGTTGCCTTTGAACAAGGGCTCCATGGACACAAACGCCAGCACGATCATGGCGCTTGGCAGCCCCCAGTGCAGCAGGCGTTGGGAAGCATCCAGGTGATACAGCGCATAGCCGGCCACCGCCAACAGCGCCAGTGGGATCCACAAGCCTTGCCGAATCAGGCCACGACGGTAGATCACACCCAGGCCGATACCCAGCAGGAACTCGTAGATGATGCCGTTGTTGTAGAAGTGGCTGAGCAAGCCAAGGCGGCCCAGCACCTCGCTCGCCAATAGCAGCGCCGCTGTCATCAACAGCTGCAATTGGCGATGGCGGACGAGAAATGCCAGACCGAACAACAGGTAGAAGAACATCTCGAAATTCAGTGTCCAGCCTACGTTCAGCGTTGGGTACAGGCCATAGCCACCGGGGTTTTCCGCTGGAATGAACAGCAGCGAGAGCAACAAGTGGTGCCAATCGAATTCCTGATGCGGCATCCATTGGCTGAAGGCCAGCAGCAACGTGGCCATGAGTGCGGTATAGAACCAGTAGGCCGGGACGATGCGCAGTGCCCGGTTAAGCAGGAACTGGCGCGGCTCGACAGCTTTGTCGCGGGTCGACAGGTAGATGACCAGCCCGCTGATGACGAAGAAGATGTCGACGCCTACAGCGCCACGGTCGGTGAGCAGTTGGCCGATGGGGCCGGTGGCGTGGAAATCGAAGAAGATCTGCATGAAATGGTGGCAGACCACCACCCAGGCGGCGAACGCCCGCAGTGCCTGAAGCGAATACAGCATGAAATACCCTGCGCTTGGCGGTGCATTGAGGCCAGGCGAGCGCGCCGCGCTCGTTCGCGGGCTCGCCCGCTCCCACAGGGCGCATGCCATGCCCGAGAGCACCACACATGCTGTGGGAGCGGGCAAGCCCGCGAATGGGGCTGCACAGCAGCCCCCCGGACCACCCACCTTTTCCGACCGCAGGGTACCCGGAAAGGTCAGCCAACCCGATCAGAGGTTCTCATACCGGTTCATGTCCAGCACCCCCGCCTCCACCGGCTGGGTCTCCTTGATGTAGCTGTTCAGGTCATGGAAGTAGCGCCAGAACTCAGGGTGACTACGGCGCACGCCCCAGCGCATGACGATGCGTTCGAACTTGGCGGCATCATCCTTGGCATACTCCATGTCCTCGACAAACTCCGGCACATCCTTGGTCGGGACGTTGAAGATGAAGTTGGGGTAGCTGCTGAGCACGCCCGGGTACAGCGTCAGGGTATCCAGCCCCGGCTGGTAGCGGTACGCCTCACCCAACAGGAACGCCACATTGCTGTGCGCGCGGTTGCGCAGCAGGCTGTACACCTGGCGCTGGCCGCCCTGCCCTTCGATGCGCAGCATGGTTGCCTCGGGCAACTGATTGATCACCTTCAACCCGGCAGCCGGGCGCGACACCAGGCGGCTCAATGACTGCTCGGCATTGCGGAACTCTTCGTTCATCTGCGGCCGTGAGCAGAATGCGCCCTGGCAGCGGTTGATCGGATCGGGCGATGCATTCAGGCTGCCGGTGCGCTGCAACAGTTTCAGGCCGAAGTCGCGCTTGGCATGGCGCGGGTCGAGCTGGATACCGCTTGGGGTGTCAGTGTCGATGTCTTCATAATCCATCCACATCTTCACCTTGCCACTGTTCTGGTACCAGTCACCCAGGATCGCCTTGCGCTGGTCGGCCGGCATCAGGCGCAGGAAATTGACCTCCGCGCCGTTGCGGATCAGGTCGAAATACAGGCGCGTCTGCAACTGGTGCGACACGTTGCCGTACACATCGAAGTTGACCGCCAGTTGGTAGTAGGTGCGCTCGAACAGCGGGTAGTCGAACAGCCACATGGTCAACGGCACGTCGCCAATCAGGCCCTTGGTCACCGAAGCGCTGTCGAAGTGGCGGAAAATGCTCAGCAAGGCATTGTCGTTACCGGCCCACAGCGTTGACCAGCCCGGTGCCGGCATGTCGGCGTAGGCGTCGCGGCGCAGCTTCTCGTATTCGTTGCGCTTGTCGCGGTAGGCATGCCAAAGGCTCAGCACACTGCCCACGTCATCGATCTGCCCCGGCATGGCCAGCAATGGCGTGGCCTGGCCACGGTATTCGGCATCGGTGACGTAGCGGTCGAAGGCCGGCTCCTGGAACAGCGCCCAGAAGTTGTCGCGGATCACATCGGTGGCGATCTGGCCGCGGCACACCGGGCCACGGATGAAGGTACGCACGAAGTACTCGGCGTTATCCAGCATGAACTGGTAGCGCGCAACAGCCGGGATGGCCTCGAAGGTTTCGAACGGGTTGGCCCGGTGGCGCGGGCCGTAACCTGGCAACGAAGTGGCGTGCCAGTCGCCGGCGTAGAACAGCTGCTTGACCCGCTTGAGCTTCTGCGGCCCCATTGGGTAGGTGATGTGCGTCTTGTGCACGATCACGCCCTGCACCGGGATCAGCCGGTAATAGAAGTCGGTACCCGGCGGGTCATTGGGGCGGCGCGTGGCAATGATGTCGACCGGCTTGCCGCTCGGCGTGCGCGAACGTACCCACTGGAAGAAGTGCCCCTGCTCGCCTCCCACGAAGTAGATGTGCGCCAGGAACAGGTGCTCGTACAGCCAGCGGCCGACCAGCGCCTCGGTGGAGCCCGGGCGGTTGAGCAGCTCTTCCCAGTCGGCGATCTGCGAGGCTTCCGTGGCACTTGGCTTGATCGGTTGGTATTCCACCGGCGCACCCGCCGCCAGCCAGCGGCGCATGGTGTCGTACTCCTTGTCGGTCAGCCCGGTCACCGCCAGCGGCATGCCCTCCCTGGGGTGGGCGCCGGCATAGGCGTCGAACTCATGGGGCAAGGGGCACATGTTGTTGCGGCTCAGGCCCAGCACAATCTCCTCGGGTAGCTTGGCGTTGGGCGTGAGCGGGGCCTTGTGCCCCAGTTCCAGCATGCGCGCCATCAGCGCGGCCTGGCTGCCCTGGTTGTCGAGCACCGAGTAGAAACCCTTCTTGCGCCACTGTTCTTCACTGTGGGCGTCGTAGAACAGCCGCGTGGTAGGCACCGCCTTGCTGCGCTCGCCCTGGTACACCGGGACCTTGCTGGCCCCGCGCACCGCACCCTCCGGGCTTTCCAGCTTCAGCTGGCAGGCGGCGTCATTGCAGGCGTGGCAGGCCACGCACTTCTCGGTGAAGATCGGTTGAATGTCCCGGGTGTAGGAAATGGCCGGGCTCGACTGGGGGGCTTGCCCGAACACCGCGCCGCTGATGAGCAGGGCGAAGGCGCCGGCAAGGATACGATGCACCATGTGCGAAAAGTCCTGGTTCTTGAAAGCCATCACGATGTTTGCCTGGTCGTCCTTGGGTGCTGGTAACCATGCCAGCAACATGAGCAGTTTTCATGCAAATTGGCGATACGCCTAAAAACCGCGCAGCTTTGTTATGATTCCGCACCTTCTGATATTTGCCCGACCAGGTAGTTCCTATGTCCGACCGCAGCGCTCGTCTCCAAGCACTCCAGAACGCACTCAAAGAGCGCATCCTGATCCTCGACGGCGGCATGGGTACTATGATCCAAAGCTACCGCCTGGAGGAACACGACTATCGTGGCACGCGTTTCGCCGATTGGCCAAGCGATGTAAAAGGCAACAACGACCTGTTACTGCTCAGCCGCCCGGACGTGATCGCTGCCATCGAAAAGGCCTACCTGGATGCCGGCGCCGATATCCTCGAAACCAACACCTTCAACGCCACGCAGATTTCCCAGGCCGACTACGGCATGGAGTCGCTGGTCTACGAGCTGAACGTGGAAGGCGCGCGCATCGCCCGCCAGGTAGCGGATGCCAAGACCCTGGAAACCCCCGACAAGCCACGCTTCGTTGCCGGCGTGCTCGGCCCTACCAGCCGCACCTGCTCGATTTCCCCGGACGTCAACGACCCCGGCTACCGCAACGTCACCTTCGATGAGCTGGTAGAAAACTACATCGAGGCCACCCGTGGCCTGATCGAGGGCGGCGCCGACCTGATCCTGATCGAAACCATTTTCGACACCCTGAACGCCAAGGCGGCGATCTTTGCCGTGCAGCAGGTGTTCGAGGACGACAACGTCGAACTGCCGATCATGATTTCCGGCACCATCACCGACGCCTCCGGCCGCACCCTGTCGGGCCAGACCACCGAGGCTTTCTGGAACTCGGTGCGCCACGCCAAGCCGATTTCCGTGGGCCTGAACTGCGCCCTCGGTGCCAAGGACCTGCGCCCGTACCTGGAAGAATTGTCGACCAAGGCCGATACCCACGTATCCGCCCACCCGAACGCCGGCCTGCCAAACGCCTTCGGTGAATACGACGAGACCCCGGCCGAAATGGCCGCAGTGGTCGAAGAATTCGCCGCCAGCGGCTTTCTGAACATCATCGGCGGTTGCTGCGGCACCACCCCGGGCCACATCCAGGCCATTGCCGAAGCGGTGGCCAAGTACAAGCCGCGCGAGATCCCTGAAATCGCCAAGGCCTGCCGCCTGTCGGGCCTGGAACCGTTTACCATCGACCGCCAGTCACTGTTCGTCAACGTCGGCGAGCGCACCAACATCACCGGTTCCGCCAAGTTCGCCCGGCTGATCCGTGAAGAGAACTACACCGAAGCACTGGAAGTCGCCCTGCAGCAGGTCGAGGCCGGCGCCCAGGTGATCGACATCAACATGGACGAAGGGATGCTCGACTCCCAGGCCGCCATGGTCCGCTTCCTCAACCTGATTGCCGGCGAACCCGACATCTCGCGCGTGCCGATCATGATCGACTCGTCCAAGTGGGAAGTGATCGAGGCGGGCCTCAAGTGCATCCAGGGCAAGGGCATCGTCAACTCCATTTCCATGAAGGAAGGCGTCGAGCAGTTCAAGCACCACGCCCGCCTGTGCAAGCGCTACGGCGCTGCCGTGGTGGTCATGGCCTTCGACGAGGTCGGCCAGGCCGACACCGCCGCGCGCAAGAAGGAAATCTGCCAGCGCAGCTACGACATCCTGGTCAACGAAGTGGGCTTCCCGCCCGAAGACATCATCTTCGACCCGAACATCTTTGCCGTCGCCACCGGTATCGAAGAGCACAACAACTACGCCGTCGATTTCATCGAGGCCTGTGCCTACATCCGTGACCACCTGCCGCACGCGCTGAGTTCGGGCGGTGTGTCCAACGTGTCGTTCTCGTTCCGTGGCAACAACCCGGTGCGTGAGGCGATCCACTCGGTGTTCCTGTTCCACGCGATCCAGAACGGCCTGACCATGGGTATCGTCAACGCCGGCCAGCTGGAGATCTACGACGAAATTCCGGCCGAGCTGCGCGAGAAGGTCGAGGACGTGGTGCTCAACCGCACCCCGTACGGCACCGACGCACTGCTGGCCATTGCCGACGACTACAAGGGCGGTGGCGCCACCAAGGAGGTGGAAAACGAAGAATGGCGCTCGCTGCCGGTGGAAAAACGCCTGGAGCATGCGCTGGTCAAAGGCATTACCGCGTTCATCGTTGAAGACACCGAGGAGTGCCGCCAGCAGTGCGCACGCCCGATCGAAGTGATCGAAGGCCCGCTGATGAACGGCATGAACGTGGTCGGCGACCTGTTTGGTGCGGGCAAGATGTTCCTGCCCCAGGTGGTCAAGTCGGCCCGCGTGATGAAGCAGGCGGTGGCGCACCTGATCCCGTTCATCGAAGCCGAAAAAGGCGACAAGCCGGAAGCCAAAGGCAAGATCCTGATGGCCACGGTAAAAGGCGACGTGCACGACATCGGCAAGAATATCGTGGGTGTGGTACTTGGCTGTAACGGCTACGACATCGTCGACCTTGGCGTGATGGTGCCGGCCGAGAAAATCCTGCAAACCGCCCGCGAACAGAAGTGCGACATCATCGGTCTGTCTGGCCTGATCACCCCATCGCTGGACGAGATGGTCCACGTTGCCCGCGAAATGCAGCGCCAGGGCTTCGAACTGCCACTGATGATCGGCGGGGCCACCACCTCCAAGGCGCACACTGCGGTCAAGATCGAGCCGAAGTACAGCAACGATGCGGTCATCTACGTTACCGACGCCTCGCGCGCGGTAGGCGTTGCCACCCAATTGCTGTCCAGGGAACTCAAGCCAGGCTTCGTCGAGAAGACCCGTGCGGAATACGTGGACGTACGTGAGCGCACCGCCAACCGCACTGCCCGCACCGAGCGCCTGAGCTACAGCCAGGCCATCGCTGCCAAGCCGCAGTACGACTGGGCCGGTTACCAACCGGCGGTGCCTTCCTTCACTGGCGTCAAGGTGCTGGAAGACATCGACTTGCGCACCCTGGCCGAATACATCGACTGGACCCCGTTCTTCATCTCCTGGGACCTGGCCGGCAAGTTCCCGCGCATCCTCACCGACGAAGTGGTCGGCGAAGCTGCCACGGCGCTGTACAAGGATGCCCGCGAGATGCTCGACAAGCTGATCGACGAAAAGCTGATCAGTGCCCGTGCGGTGTTCGGCTTCTGGCCGGCCAACCAGGTGGCTGACGACGACATCGAAGTGTACGGCGACGACGGCCAGCCACTGGCTACCCTGCACCACCTGCGCCAGCAGACCATCAAGCCGGACGGCAAGCCCAACTGGTCGCTGGCCGACTTCGTCGCACCAAAAGCCAGCGGCGTCACCGACTATGTAGGCGGGTTCATCACCACTGCCGGCATCGGTGCCGAGGAAGTGGCCAAGGCCTATCAGGACAAAGGCGACGACTACAGTTCGATCATGGTCAAGGCGCTGGCTGACCGCCTGGCCGAGGCCTGTGCCGAATGGTTGCACGAGCGGGTGCGTAAAGAGTACTGGGGCTATGCCCGCGACGAGCACCTGGACAACGAAGCGCTGATCAAGGAGCAGTACAGCGGTATCCGCCCGGCCCCGGGCTACCCGGCCTGCCCTGACCACACCGAGAAGGAAACGCTGTTCCGCCTGCTCGATGGCACCGCCATCGGCGAAACCGGGCCGAGTGGCGTGTTCCTGACCGAGCACTTTGCGATGTTCCCGGCGGCGGCGGTCAGTGGCTGGTACTTTGCCCACCCGCAGGCGCAGTACTTTGCCGTGGGCAAGGTCGACAAGGACCAGATCGAGCGCTACAGCGCGCGTAAAGGCCAGGATGTGAGCGTGAGCGAGCGCTGGCTGGCGCCTAACCTGGGGTACGACAGCTAATCCCGCGCTGGCTTTTTCGCGGGCTTGCCCGCTCCCACAGGTATGGCGCGATCCCTGTGGGAGCGGGCAAGCCCGCGAAGAGGCCGGCACAGGCAACCTCATTTCAATTGCCTACACTGTCCCTGATTGCCTCTGATTCCCCAGGAGCCACCATGGACGATTCCAGCCAGGGCAAACCCCCAACCTTCTGGCAGATGCTGCACAGCATCCTTGCCGCCGCCTTCGGCGTACAAAGCGGCAAGAACCGCACCCGCGACTTCACCCACGGCAAGGCCAGCCATTTCATCGCGCTGGGCACGCTGTTCACCCTGGTGTTCATTGCCGTGCTGATCGGCCTGGTGCAACTGGCCCTGCACCTCACCCGCTAGCCGATGTGGTCCCTGTGGGAGCGGCGGTGCGGCGATCCGATTCACCCGCGAAGAGGCCGGCACAGGCGAAATAAAAGCGCCCGCGAGATTCCCTCCCGCAGGCGCCCTGGCTACATCACGGTCTAAAGTTTCAAGTCACTGGTGGCTGACCCAATACACGGCAGTGACTACCACCAGGACGATCAGGCAGAGGATCGCCCAGGCATCGACACTGCTGTCAGCTTTGCGGACCTTGGTTGAGTTTCCCATTGCATTGCCTCTTGTAGTGGTTATGGGAATGCACTTCACAACCAGCAGTTAAGACGAGCAATGCCCTTCCCTCAAGCAGGGTCTTTCAATAGTCGACCGGTGACGTCAAAAACGGGTATTTGTAGCTGGCCGGCCGCCCTTCGGCGCTGTATTGCAGAAAATCGACGCCATAGTCGGCCCGCCCCAGCAGTTTCAGCCAACGCTGCGCCTTGGCCTTGTCAATGGATTGCAGCAACGGCACACGGTGCTCGCGCAAGCCATCGCGGTTCAACGCCAGCCCTTGAGCGTCGTCGTGCAACATGACCATGGCCCAACCGCCCAGGCTGAAATGCCCGCCCATCAGCACGCTCAAGCGCCCGTCGATACGCGCACGCAAGGCCTCGGGCGAGCTGTTGACGGCGCCGAACAACACATCGCGACCAGGCTTGCGCCCTGCTTCCTCGAACGCCTGCATGGCCCCAAAGGCCATCTCGTCATTGGCCGACCATACCAGGCGGGTATCCGGGTAGCGCTCCAGCAACACGCGCGCCTGCTCGTAGGCTCGCTGGCGGTTCCAGCCGCCATACACCACCTGGCGCAGGCGCACCTGGGGGAAGTCGGCCAAGGCGCGACGCATGCCCTCTTCGCGCTGCTGCGAAGCAGGTGTGGTCTTGACCCCGGCGAAGGCCACCAGGTCCACCGGGAAGCTGTCACGAGGCAACCGCGCGACCATCTGGTGCAACATCTGGAAGCCCGCCTCGTCGTCGTTGGTCGTCAAGGTGCCCAGTGGTTCGGCATACTTTTCGGGCTGGGCCTCGATGCTGCGGGCCTGGCTGGCCGTCAGGCCGTTGTTGACCAGCAGCAGCTTGACCCCGGTACCACGCGACAGGCGCATGATTTCCGGAGCCACGTACTGCTCATTGACCAGCACCAGGTAATCTGGCCGCTGCGGCCCATTCAGAATCGACCTGGCCTGGCTCAGTGCCAGGTCGGCGCGGCGCTCGCTGTACTCCACCCGCAGGGTCATGCCCAATTCGTCTGCGGCGGCCTGCATGAAGCGGGTATAGCTGGTCCAGAAGGTTTCCGTGGACAGCCCCGGGTTCAGGAACACCACCGACGCCGACTGCGCGTTTGCTACCAGCGGCAGGGCAAGACACAAGCTTTGGCACAGGGCCTTGAGCATGGGGTTACATCTCTGTGAAGCAAACACCGGATTATAAACGCCTGGTTACGGCCAGCGCACAAATGGCAGTCAGTCTCACATAGTCCATTTGGTTCTTTTCATATGCAAAAACATCACTTTAGCGCATAAACCCAACCTGCTATCTTTCCCCGGCTCCGTACCGGAGTGCGCGGCCGTGCGCGCGAATAGCTGCATGCCTGAGACAGGACTTTTATGTACGTATACGACGAGTACGATCAGCGGATCATCGAGGACCGCGTCAAGCAGTTCCGGGATCAGACCCGCCGCTACCTGGCCGGTGAGCTGAGCGAAGAAGAATTCCGCCCTCTGCGCCTGCAGAACGGCCTTTACATCCAACGTTTCGCGCCGATGCTGCGTGTCGCCGTGCCGTACGGCCAGCTGAACGCCACCCAGGTCCGCACCCTGGCCAAGATCGCTCGCGACTACGACAAGGGCTATGCCCACATTTCCACCCGTCAGAACGTGCAGTACAACTGGCCGGCGCTGGAAGACATCCCCGACATCCTCGCCGAGCTGGCCACCGTGCAGATGCACGCGATCCAGACCAGCGGCAACTGCCTGCGCAACACCACGACCGACCAGTTTGCCGGTGTGGCTGCAGACGAGATCATCGACCCGCGCCCGTGGTGCGAGATCGTCCGCCAGTGGACCACCTTCCACCCGGAATTCGCCTACCTGCCGCGCAAGTTCAAGATTGCCATCAACGGTTCGCAAGAAGACCGCGCCGCCATCGAAGTGCACGACATCGGCCTGGAGCCGGTGCGCAACGCGGCCGGCGAGCTGGGCTTCCGTGTACTGGTAGGCGGTGGCCTGGGCCGTACGCCGGTGGTGGGCTCGTTCATCAACGAGTTTCTGCCATGGCAGGACCTGATCAGCTACCTGGACGCCATCCTGCGCGTGTACAACCGTTACGGTCGCCGTGACAACAAGTACAAGGCGCGGATCAAGATCCTGGTCAAGGCACTCACGCCAGAAGTGTTCGCCGAGAAGGTCGAGGCCGAAATGGTCCACCTGCGCGGCGGCAACACCACCCTGACCGAAGATGAAGTGCAGCGCGTGTCGCGCCACTTCGTCGACCCCGAGTACCTGGCCCTCGACAACGTCGACTACGCCGCGCACGACGCCGAGTACCCAGGCTTCGCCCGCTGGCGCTCGCGCAACACCCGCGCGCACAAGCGCCCTGGCTACGTGGCCGTGACCCTGTCGCTCAAGCCTACCGGCGTTGCTCCGGGCGACCTGACCGACAAGCAGCTGGACGCCGTGGCCGACCTGGCCGAACGCTACAGCTTCGGTTTCCTGCGCACCTCGCACGAGCAGAACATCATCCTCGCCGACGTCGAGCAGCGCCAGCTGCACGCGCTGTGGCTGGAACTGCGCGAAGGCGGCTTTGCCACCCCGAACATCGGCCTGCTGACCGACATCATCTGCTGCCCGGGCGGTGACTACTGCTCGCTGGCCAACGCCAAGTCGATCCCTATCGCCGAATCCATCCAGCGCCGCTTCGACGACCTGGACTACCTGTTCGACATCGGTGAAATCGACCTGAACATCTCCGGCTGCATGAACGCCTGCGGCCACCACCACGTGGGCCACATCGGCATCCTCGGCGTGGACAAGAAGGGTGAGGAGTTCTACCAGGTGTCGCTGGGTGGCAACGCCGCACGCGGCGCGAGCCTGGGCAAGATCCTCGGCCCATCGTTCGCCCAGGAGGCCATGGCCGATGTGATCGAGAAGCTGATCGCCGTGTACGTCGAGCAACGCACCGAGGAAGAGCGTTTCATCGACACCTACCAGCGTATCGGCATCGACCCCTTCAAGGAACGCGTCTATGCAGCGAATCATTAAGAACAACCAGATCGTCGACGAAACCTGGCACTTGCTGCCCAAGGAAACGCTCTTCGACGAACTGACCAACTGCGACGACTACATCGTTCCGCTGCAACTGTGGCGCGACCACGCCCACGTGCTCAAGGCCCGCGACGGCGGCCTGGGCGTGTGGCTGGACAGCGACGAAGAAGCCGAAGAAATCGGCGAGGACGTGCAGCACTTCCAGGTCATCGCGCTGAACTTCCCGGCGTTCACCGATGGGCGCAGCTACTCCAACGCGCGCCTGCTGCGTGATCGCTACAAGTTCAAGGGCGAGCTGCGCGCCATTGGTGACGTGCTGCGTGACCAGCTGTTCTTCATGGCCCGTTGCGGCTTCGACGCGTTCGCCATCCGTGCCGACAAGGACCCGGAAGACGCGCTGCAAAGCCTGAAAGACTTCTCGGTGACCTACCAGGCCGCCACCGACGAGCCGCTGCCGCTGTTCCGCCGCCGCTGATCGTTTCGCGCTTCCCGACAGCCCGCCTTTTGGCGGGCTGTTTCGTTTGAAAAGTGATTCGTGCCTGTACGTCAAATGACTTTGACGCTACAGCGGCTTACTCAATGCCTTTGCACGCGACAAACTGGCCTTCACATGATCGTCACCGCACTTTTCAGGAGTATTCCCATGAGCATTCCGTCTTTCGGCCTCGGCACCTTCCGCCTCACCGGCCAGGCCGTGATCGACTCGGTCAAGTCCGCATTGGCGCTGGGCTATCGGGTCATCGACACTGCACAGATCTACAAGAACGAAGCCGAAGTCGGCCAGGCCATCGCAGAAAGCGGCGTGCCACGCAGCGAACTGTTCATCACCACCAAGATCTGGGTCGACAATTACGCGGCCGACAAGCTGGTGCCCAGCCTGCGTGAGAGCCTGGACAAGCTGCGCACCGACCATGTCGACCTGCTGTTGATCCACTGGCCAGCCCCGGGCAATGGCGTGAAACTGCCCGAGTACATGGCGGCCCTGGCCGAGGCCAAACAGTTGGGCCTGACCCGCCAGATCGGCATTTCCAACTTCAACATCGAGCTGACCCGGCAGGCCATCGACGAGGTGGGCAATGGCGAAATCGCCACCAACCAGATCGAACTCAGCCCGTACCTGCAAAACAGCAAGCTCGCCGCGTTTCTCAAGGCGCAAGGCATTACCGTCACGTCCTACATGACCTTGGCCTATGGCAAGGTATTGCAAGACCCGGTCCTGGCCGAAATCGCAGCCAAGCACAAGGCCACCGTTGCCCAGGTCGCCCTGGCCTGGGCGCTGCAACTGGGCTATGCGGTCATCCCATCGTCGACCAAGCGCGAAAACCTGGCCAGCAACCTGCTAGCCCGCGACCTGAAGCTGGACACCGACGACATGGCACGCATTGCCTCGCTGGAACGCAACGGCCGCGAAGTCAGCCCTGACGGCCTGGCACCGGCCTGGGACTAAGCCCCCATCGTGCGCCAAAGCCGCCCAACGCCGGCATGCCTGCGTTGGGCGCTCAACCGCAGCATCAGAACCTGAGCCCCACATTGACCATACCGGCCGCCAAGCTCGACTGATTGCGCCAACGGGTGAGGCATCAGAAATGGCCTGCATACCGACGCGATGCCGAACACATTCATTCCCCGTCTCGTCACCGGCAGCTAACCTGCTAAAAGCCAACCGACCCGAGGAGTACCGCGATGTCCCGCCCACCCCTGCCACCCTTCACCCGCGAAAGTGCCATCGAAAAGGTCCGCCTGGCCGAAGATGGCTGGAACGGCCGCGACCCGGCCAAGGTTGCACTCGCCTACACCCCGGATACGGTCTGGCGTAACCGCGTCGAATTCCCCCGTGGGCGTGCCGAGGTTGAAGCGTTCCTGACCCGTAAATGGAACCACGAGCTGGAATACCGCCTGATCAAGGAGCTGTGGGCGTTTACCGGCAACCGCATTGCCGTGCGCTATGCCTACGAGTACCACGACGACAGCGGCCAGTGGTTTCGCGCCTATGGCAACGAAAACTGGGAGTTTGCCAACGACGGGCTGATGCAGAACCGCCATTCGAGCATCAACGAGCAGCCGATAAGCGAAGCCGAGCGCAAATTCCGCTGGCCACTGGGGCGACGCCCGGATGACCACCCCGGGTTGAGCGAACTGGGCCTTTGATCAGCCCAGCGCCAGCGTGCCCCTGGCTTGCAGGATGGCAATGCTTGCGGAATCTGCGCGGCCCCTGTGGGAGCGGCTGTTTTGTGCTGTTTGTGCCGGCCTCTTCGCGGCTAAAGCCGCTCCCACAGGTTCAGTGCGCACCTCAAGGCAGGCGCAATTCCCTGTGGGAGCGGCTTTAGCCGCGAAGAGGCCGGCACAGGCATCCTCAATTGACAGCCTTTGGCTCGAACACGGTCACTGCACGGGCATCCACCGGTTTGGGCAGCAGCCCTTCGCGGTAGAAGGCATCGGCAATGCGCTGCTGCTCGCCCAGGTTGTCCAGTTGCACCGGTTGCACGTCATAGCTGCGCCGGCCATTGGCCTGCTGCACTGTGGCGCTGTCCAGGTTGCCCCACAGCGGCCCCAGCACCCGAGCGGCCGCTTCGGGGTTGGCCTTGGTCCAGGTGCCGATCTCGCGCAGCGCCTGATACACCTGCTGCAGCACATCAGGGTGCGCCCTGGCGTAATCGCTGCCGGCCAGGTAATAGCGCTGGTAACTCGCCAGCTCGTTGCCATCGGCGAGGATGCGCGCGTTCTGTTGGCGCTGGGCACTGGCCACGTAAGGGTCCCAGGTAACCCAGGCATCGACCTGGCCATTTTCGAACGCCGCCCGGCCATCGGCAGGGATCAGGTACGCCGGGGTAATGTCCTTGAAGCTCAGGCCGGCTTTGGCCAAGGCCTGGATCAACAGGTAATGGCTGCCAGCCGCCTTGGTCACGGCTACCCGCTTGCCCTTGAGGTCGGCCAGGGATTTGAGCGGCGAACCGGCTGGCACCAGAATGGCCTGCGCCGAGGGTGACGGCGCCTCACGTGCAAAGTAAGTGAGCCTGGCACCTGCTGCCTGGGTAAACACCGGCACGGTATCGGCCACGTCCGCCGACAAGTCGACGTTGCCCAGGTTCAGTGCCTCCAGCAACGGCAGGCCGCTGGGGAATTCATGCCAGCTGACGCGAATGCCCTCGGCCTGCAAGCGCTGCTCCAGCGTTCCACGGGCCTTGAGCAAGGTCAGCAACGTGGAGGACTTCTGATAACCGATGCGCAGGGTCTGTTCGGCGCTGGCAAGCGACGGCAGCAGACCACCGAGCAGCAGGCCCAGGGCCAGATGGCGCAAGTGTTTGCGATGCAGCATGGAAACTCTCCGGGTCAATGTTGGGCCACTGAGTCCGTGGCGGGCACGGTGAAGTCACTGGCGAAGGTCGGGGCCACGTCGAGGCGTTGAGCCATCAGGCCATGGGCGTGGTAGAAATCGGCGGTTTCCTGTTGTTCGCTGACGGTCTTCGTGTCGATAGCCTGCCAACGCAACTGACGGCGCTCGAACTGCAAGCGGGCGGCGTCCTGCGGGAAGCCGATGATCGAGGCCAGGGTTTGCGAATAACTGTCCAGGTGCTGATTGGCCCAGACCTGGGCGCCGGCCAGGCGCGCCAGGTAATCCTGCAAGGCGGCCTTGCGCGCTGGGTCCTCCAGCGCCTTGTCGGTAGCGGCCAGGAAACTGTTGCCACTGGACAACCCACGACCGTTGACCAGCACCCTGCCCTGGCCGCTCAGTTCGGCCAGCGCGGTGTAGGGCTCCCAGGTCGACCAGGCATCTACCGAACCATTGGCCAGGGCGATCTTGGCATCGACCGGGCCAAGAAAGCGGAACTCCACGTCCTTCTCGCTCAGGCCGGTCTGGTCCAGCGCCTTGAGCGCCAGGTGATGGCCAATCGACCCACGCCCAGTGGCGATGCGCTTGCCCTTGAGGTCGGCAGCGCTGTGCAGCGGTGCGTCAGGCCGCACCAGCAGCGCCGTCCCATAGGGGTCGGACTTGTCCACGGCGATGGCTTTGACCGGTGCCCCGGAAGCCAGCACGAACAGCAACGGTGCATCACCAATGATGCCGGCATCAATCGCCCCGGCGTTCAACGCCTCAGCCAGCGGTGCGGCGGCGGGGAATTCTGCCCAGTGAATGTCGTAAGGCAGGTCGCGCAAGGCATCGGCAGCCTCCAGTTGGGCGCGCATGTTGCCTTTCTGGTCACCGATGCGCAGGGTCAGGCGGTCACTGGCCACTGCCTGCGTGGCAAGCAGTATGGCAGCGGCGAAAAGCAGCAGGCGGGATCGAATGAGCATCCGCAGTTCCTTGCAGGTGGGAGGAACTGCGAATGTAGCGGGGCTCATCAAATAAATAAAAGTGATAAAAGATATAAGCTAATATGCGTAATCA
Source organism: Pseudomonas sp. NPDC090592 (assembly GCF_044769185.1). Lineage (NCBI taxonomy): Bacteria > Pseudomonadati > Pseudomonadota > Gammaproteobacteria > Pseudomonadales > Pseudomonadaceae > Pseudomonas > Pseudomonas sp. NPDC090592. Next base: position 48,930 of record NZ_JBIVXJ010000019.1, on the reverse strand, counting down.
CATTTACCTCCGATGGTACGCCTCGCGGGTCAGTTCGAGGTACAACTCCCGCTCAGCCGTTGAACGCTCAGCCTGAAGCGCTTGGACCGAGTCACGGAACGCTTGATCCGACATTCGCTCACGTTGATCGAAAACGACCTCGAGCCGCTCATGGAACGGCCCGCTCATGGCCTCGAACCTGTCGGCATGCAGACGTCGTAGGTATTGCTGCCAGAAGTCGCGCTGGGCCAGCGAGCTGCTTAGCGCGTCGGGGTTCTCGGCAAGAGTGACCTCAAGCCTGGCGAGGTCCAGGTCATCGTTGCTCACGCCACTGATGTTCCTGTAGTTCATGGCCGAGGGCTGCCCGGGCAAATCGAGGGCATCCGCCAAGCCAACCCGGTAAGCCAGGTGGACTTCCACTTCATCAACTGGCAAGTCGCCGCTTGTGCGCATCTGCCGGATATGCCGGCTGGCGATACGGTCGACCTGGTCCAGGCGAAACAGCTCGCGCCCCAACTGCAACAGCGGCCGCATGGCGTAAGCCCCTTCAAGCCCGGCTGCACGCTGCGCCGCCAGGGTTCGTACCTCCAGGGTACTCAGGATCAACAACATCTGGTCGGCACAGCTGCGTGGCCCGGCCGCTTGCTGAAACACCGCCTCATGCACCTCACCATTGAGCTCGCAAGCCTCGATGATGCTCCATACCCGACGGGTCATTTCACTGCGCTGGTGCTGAAAATTCTCAGACCTGGAAAAGTCGGCAAAGAAGCGGAACAAGTCCTGCGCACCTTCTTCAGCGGCCAGGTTGCTCCATCGAACCAGACGACGGGGGTGGTCGCCGGCCGCCACGCCCTCCAGATAGCGCAAGCGCTCGTCTTCCAGCGGTTCATAATGGTCACGAACGGGCAATACGGATGCCGCCTGGTTGTCCAGAAGCTCGCGCATTTGCCAGACAGCGTACGCAGAAAGGGGGTTGCCATGCAGATAGACCCGGCCCGGGTCGCGTCTGATCAATCGCAGCAGTGCATCGGAGAGCTCACTGATACCGTTTTCACGCAGGTCGATCAGGGCCAGCGTGGGTGACTCAAGCAGAGCCATTGGCAACTCGCGCAGCCCGGTCGTGCGCAAATTCAGGATTCGCAAGCGGTACAGCGCGCGCACATCCGGGGCCCGGCCCAGCAGGTTACCGCGAAGGTCGAGCGATTCAAGCCGGTGCAGTGCAGCCAATCGCTGGTTACCTTCGTTGGTCAGGGCGATGTGGTTCTGGGCAAGGTTCAGTTCGCCGAGCTCTACCAATTGCTCGATACCGGGGGGCACCGCTATCAACAGGTTACCACGCAGGTCCAGGCTATGTACCCGGCTGAAGCGCTGCAGGAAGCCGGGCTCGATTTCCGACAGGCTCATGTTGCGCAGGGTCAAGCGTGCGACATGGCTGAAATCCACAGCTTCAGGCAGCCTTGGCAACGCACCCACACGCCAGCCATGAATGTACAGCTGATAGTTGCCATGGGTATCCCGATGCTGGCGGTGCCAAGCGCGGCGAATCACCCGCGCCACCCAGGCGCGACGCACCGTTTGCACCGGGCCGGCAGATGCTCGCCGCCAGTCAATGAGTGCGTTGTCCAGCAGGCGCGATTGTTCGTGAAGCTGGAAATAGCGTTGCCAGGGCGTGATGCCCTCGCCACTGGCCAAGGCGATGAAGTGCTCCACCTGGGCGTCGGTAAATCTGGGGAACAAGCGCCTGATCGCCTGGCGCAGCGCCTCGCCGCTGCTTTCTCCACGCCCGCTGAGTGGATAGCCGAGCCGGCCATCGCCAAGACGCACCGGGGGGCGCACCCTGCCAGCCGCAGGCGCCATGCCTAGCAAGGTTGCCAGTTCATCACGCTGTGCATAGGCACGCTGTGCCAGCCCCTGTGCAAGCTGATCTGCCGACAGCCCTGCATCTCCCAGCGCCTGCCGCTGTGTTCCACTCAACTGCCACAGTAGCGCCTGCATCAAGGTGTCATCCTCGCCCGCGCCTGGTAACGGCACGCCTGTATCATCCAGTGCCTGATAACCGCGGCGCCCCTTGGCGATTACATTCACCCTGGTGGCGGATTCAGTGCCCATACTGGCCAGGGGCAAGGCGCCGGGCTGCGCCTCGCGCAACTCGATTCGCAGCGTGTCGGGCCAGCTCAGCCATTGCCCCAGCAGCCCGAACGCCAGGCGCTCGGTGTCACCATTCACAGCCTGCGCCTGGATAAACCCTGCGCAGGCCCTGTCCAGGCGGCTGTCCCTCAATAGCCAGCGGGCTTGCTCGGCCAGGGCCAGCGGCACCCGCTGCCGGTCGAGCATTTGCTCAACCAGCAACTCGTCAGCCTGCTGCACGATTTCATATGTGCTACGCGCCGTCAGCCCCGGAAAATCACGCTGCAACACCTGTTCGGCAGGTGACGCTACCCGTTGCTGTTCAATGAAATGTTGTTCAAACGCAGCCCCTTGTAGCCTGGGAAACTGTTCGTGGAGCTGCTGGCGCTGCAAGGCATCAAGCAGGCGCGCCGGCGCCGCGCCCTCCTCCAGGTGCAAGCCCCGCAGCCGGTTTTCATCGTAGCCCGTGACCTGCAGCGCATCACTTGCGGCCTGCTCGTCCACCTCGGCCAGGCCACTGCGCAGGCGCCGCAGCAACTCGACGCCCTGCCATGTGTGAGGTGCTTCCAGTTCATGCCGCCAGGTGCCAGCCCCCAGATGCCGCAGTGTTGGCGTGTAGGCCCCATCACGCTGTGGATGCTGGATGTGCAGTTCGCCTTCAAGCGGGTCGCCGGCCACCCGGTAGGCGGCCTGATGGGTACGAACGCGAAGCTGGCCATCGACCCTGGCGTGCTGGCCGGTGGATGTAGGGTCATCACTCAACGCATAGGCCTGCAATTGCGGGTCGACCAATTTGTACCGGCCCTCTACGGTTTGCACCGGCGCCAGCGCATCGACCATCGAAGCCCGGCGCAACAATCGCTCCGAGGCCGCCCCAGCCCCGGCAGCCACGGCGGTCTGTGCCAGGTTCACAGCCACACTCAGGGCATGCTCCAGCGCGCCTTGTCGATCCCCCAGTTGCCAGTCTACGTAGCCCTCATAAACATCATCCACCACCTGCAATGCAGCAATGCCGAGCAGTGCCAGGCCCAAGGCCGGCACATAGAAACTCGCCAGCCCCAGCAGGTCCAGACCGGAGCTCACGTAGAAGTGCAACCGCCGATCACGCTCGGCGCTGTCCTGAACGGCGGTAGGCACGGCCAACACCTGGGCGTCGTCGAACAGGGTCGCGAGCTGGGTCGCGCGCAGGTACTGGAACACCGGCTCATGGATAACTTCGTGGCGCCCATCGAGCACCACGGGGGTGTGCTCCGCCCCTTGTGCCAACGCTTGGGTCAGCGCCAGTGTGTACCGCTCGCGGTCACGCTCGCTGATGAACCGCTGAAAGTACGCTGGGTAACCGGGCAAGCGAAACCGTCTGCCCAGCACCATGAACAGCGCATCCCAGGACGCATGCCACGTCATTGCTCCGTGTGGGTCGTCAGGCAACCAGCACAGCACGCCTTCCAGTTGCCCCTCGCCCACGCCCTCACGGTGCAGTTCGAAGGCCACGGCCCCACGTACGCGCTTACCCAGCACGCGCAGGGCGACCGGTCGCATCCGCGTTACCCCCTCTGGGTTGCTACTGATCGCTGCCAGGCATTGCGCCAAGGTGGTCTCACCCATATCACCCTTGAGGGCAGCAAGGCGCAAAGCTGCTTCAAACGCATGGCGATGGCCTTGCTCCAGCAGTGTCGCCACCTGCTGCCCTGCCACCCCCGGCGCAGTGAGCTGCGCCTTGAGGTAGGCCAGGTACTGCCCGCCAATATCCAGCGTACGGCAGAGCCCGGCAAAGGCCCTGGCCGTCATGGCCAAGGCGTTGCCTTGCTCATCGAGCAGCCTCGATTGGTCAGAGAACCCCAGCGACCGGCTTTCGCCATCGCTGAAATTGTGCAACGCGGCGGCCAGCAAGCTGTGCTGCAAGGTGCGCTGACGAACACTCGGCGGCGCTTTCGGGTCCGCGGTGGGATAGCGCTCGACGAAGTGCATTTTCAGTACGGCCTTGCGCACATCCAGGGGCTGCACGCGCTGCTCGGCAAGCGCGCTTTGCAGCAAGGGGGCAGCAAAGTCATCCAGGGGCACAAGGCCACCGAACAATGCCTGCAAACGGTGCTGCACGGCCTGTTGCCGGTGCAAGCAGTCATGCAGCTCTAACAGGCGGGTGGCGCAGGCCTGGGTCAGCCACTCGGGCAACTGGCTGGCGATCAAGGTGTCGATGGAATCTGCGGGGTATGGCATCTGGGGCCTCTCCTTTGTGGAAAGGCACCATTCAGAACTCATGCGGCAACGCGACCGCGGTAGTTAACGCTGCATACCAGACGCAGGACACCCTGCGCATGAAAAAGACAGATCGCGCAGCCTTTTGCCCTTCACCGCAACTTGTAACATTCAGTTTCATCTTGCCCACGGACAGTAGCCAGCCCAACCCATCCACCTGAGGCCTGATCCGTGCTGCAACGTGTGCTCTGCTCCCTGTCCCTGCTCACCCTCGCCATTTCCACCGCCAACGCCGCTGAAGCGCTCGACACCCCGCGCCTGGCCGGCATGGACAACTTCCGCGACATTGCCGGCACCACCAGTGCCTACAGCACAAGCCATGACGGCACCATGCGCACCGGTGTGTTCTACCGCTCCAATGCCCTTACGCCGACCGCCGCCGACCTGGCAGTGCTCAATGGCCTGGGCATCAGCGATGTGTACGACCTGCGCACCCCGAGCGAAATCGCCAGCACGCCCGATACGCTGCCGCAGGGCGCCAGCTACACCAATATCGACATCATCGGCAGTACCACATCGGGCTCGAATATCACCAACATTTCCTTCAGCAGCGCCGCACAGGCGCGGGCGATGATGCAGGAAACCAACCGCGCCTTCGTGAGCGACGCTGGCATGCGTGGCCAGTTTGCCGTGCTGTTCAATGAACTGGCCGCCGCCGACGGTGCCGCGCTGTTCCACTGCACCGCTGGCAAAGACCGCACGGGCTGGACAGCTGCGGTGCTGCTGAGCATCGCCGGGGTAGACGATGGCACCATCATGAGCAATTACCTGGCCACCAACGACTATACCGCCGCCCGCGTGGCTGCCACCCTGGCGGCAATGCCGGCCAGCATGGCCCAGATCTACGCACCGTTGCTGGGCGTCGAGGCCAGCTACCTGCAGGCGGGCCTGGACGAAATCAGCGCCACCTACGGCAGCATGGACAACTACCTCAAGCAAGGCCTGGGCCTTAGCCAGGAAACGATCTACGTGCTGCGCGGCAAGATGGTGCGCTATGGCACACTGCCCGGCGAGGCTGGCTTGCTGGGCAACGCTGCGGCCGGCGCGCAACTGTTGGGCGATTTGCAGGACACTTCGCTGTCGGGCGGCTACAGCGCCTACAACTACTACCTGCAATCAGCCATCGATGCCGGCACCCTGGGCGGTGTGGAATCGACCGTGGGCGGCCAGGTGCATGCGGATGCTGCCAGCTACCTGCTGCGCCAGGGCGCCCTGATTGAACGCGCAGCCTCGCCGTTTAGCGACGCCAGTAACCTCAAAACCGGCCAGGCGCGCCTGTGGAGCACGGCGCTGGCGGGCTACCTGGGCACCGATGGCTCAGCCCAGGCGGCCAGCAGCAACGAGCATAGCCAAGGGCTGATGGTGGGCTTGACGCAGCGCTTTGCCGAACAGCTCAGCGCCTACGCCGGCTTTGGCTACAACCAGGGGAATGTGGGCGGCGGCAGTGGCGAGGCCGACACAGACCTGACCTTCCTCAGCCTGGGCATGCGCTTTGCCCCGGGGGGACTGGAACAGGGGCTGTTCATCGACACCGGCATCAGTGCCGGCTGGCTTGACTACACCAGCAAGCGCGAACTGGGCGGTGGCCTGGGCACGGCCAAGGGCGACAGCCATGGCACCCTGGCCGGCGCCAGCCTTGCATTGGGTTACCGCCTGCCGGCCAACGGCATGGTGCTGGAGCCAAGCCTCGGGCTGCGGATCAGCCGTGTCGACCTGGACGGTTTCACGGAAAAAGGCAGCGAACTGGCCCTTCAGGTAGATGACCTGAAAGCCACCCGACGCAGTGCGATGGCCAACCTCAAGGTGTCGTTTGCACCCATCCCGGCAGGTAACTGGCAGCTGGTACCTGGAGTAGAGGTGGGCTATGAACATGCCTTGGGTGATCATCAGGTCGACAGCCAAGGGCACCTGCTGGGGCTGGACATCGAACAGCGGGCAGCCTTTGACAACCGCGACCAGTTCAGCGGTGGCGTCAACCTGATGGCCAACCTGGGTGCGTTGAGTGTCGGTGCCGAAGTGGCGGCCCTGGGCGGTGGCGACAGCCATGGGGTGAGTGGCAGCCTCAAGGCCAGCTACGCGTTCTGACCTGCGCCGCCTGGCACCGGCAAAGCTGGTGCCAGGCGGTGCTAGCTTCCTCGCCGCACCTCGGCAGGGCTTACTCCGAACGCCTGCTGGAAGTACTGGGCAAACCGCCCCGCGTTGCTGAACCCGTGCTGCAAGGCCACTTCGGCCACCGAGCCGCCCTGCCCACCCGCCAGCAGCCGGCGCGCACTTTCCAGGCGCACCTGCCGCTGATAGCCAACAATCGAGGTGCCGGCAAAGCGGCGAAAGCCATCCTGCAACGCCCGCAAGCTGACATTGGCCAGCCCCGCCAGCTCAGTACCACTGACCAGGCTGGCCGGGTGCTCGCGCAAATAAGCCATTGCCAGTTTTACATGCCGCGGTGCCAATGCCGGCGCGGGGCTGCGTAATGCTTCGGTGTAATTGTGCGGCCATGTTTCCAGCACCGCGTCCACCAACATCTCCTGCAAGCGTGCCGGCATCAGCATGCCGCTGTTGATCAACGGGTCGAACTGCGTGCCAGTGGCCAGCTCCAGCAATGCGCGTACCCCCTGGAACGCCGGCACCGTCAGGTCTACCACTGGCGCAAAACTCACCGGCACCAGCAAAGGCCGCCCCAGCAACACCGACAGGCGTTCGGCAAATGACCCACGGCGGATCGACATGCCATATTGCGCATGGTTTTCGGCAAAGCGCACCGCGCGGATATCACGTTTATCAACCGCCAACCCTACCTGAGCGCCCCCCATCGCCGTCCCCCGGTGATCGAACATGATCTTGCCCGCGGTAGGCAGCACGAAGGTAATTTCGTCCATTGGCGTGGGCAAGGTGATGCTGAAGTCACCGCCATAGTGCATGCGCCGCACGCTCATGCCATCGAAGCGCCCATACACACCACCGATGCGAATACCCTCGGCCAGCGGTGGCATGTCGGCGTACAGGCTGCCGAACATCTGCGTGAACACGGCAGCGAAATCATCGCTGCGCATGTCGCTGGAGCGGAGGATGAAGGGCTTGCGGGTCATGCGCGGATACACATCAAGCTCACTCATGCAGGAAGGGCCGAGACCCTAGCACGCACCGTATGACAGACGGGTTACAGCAAAAAGGCCGGCCGCCCGCCTTGCGATTGATTGATACCTGACGCGCCGCCGGGCAACCAAGCCGTGTACAGTACCCCTACAACAAAGCCCCCCGAAGGAGCCCGGCCCATGACCGTGACGCTGTCCCCCCTGCAGATCGACTGCACGTTCGATTCCGGCAACATCCAGGTGCTGGACGCCAGCAACCCGGCCCAGGTGCACCTGGCCATCCGCCCGGACACCCACAGCGGCCACTACCAGTGGTTCCACTTCAAGGTCAGCGGGCTGACGCCGGGCCAGGTCCATCGCTTCAGCCTCGACAACGCCTCGGGTTCCTCGTACAAGAATGCCTGGAGCGGCTACAACGCCGTGGCCTCCTACGACCAGCAAAGCTGGTTCCGCGTGCCCAGCCAGTTCGACGGCACGGCGCTGTCGTTCGAGGTGAAGGCAGAGCAGGCGCAAATCTGGTTCGCCTACTTCGAGCCCTACCCGCGCGCGCGCCACAACCAGTTGATCGAGCGTGCGCAGCAGTTGCCAGGGGTCGCGTTGCTGGCCAGCGGGCGCAGCGTGCAGGGCCGCGACATTCCCCTGCTGCGTGCCGGTGATGGTGCCGACGGCAAACGCAAGCTGTGGCTGATTGCCCAGCAACACCCAGGCGAGCACATGGCCGAATGGTTCATGGAAGGCGTGATTGACCGCTTGCAGGCCAACGATACGGTGATCCAGGGCTTGCTGGCCAAGGCCGACCTGTACCTGATCCCCAACATGAACCCCGACGGCGCCTTCCTCGGCCACCTGCGTACCAATTTCAAGGGCAAGGACCTCAACCGTGCCTGGCAGGACGCCAGCGTCGAGCTGACGCCGGAGGTGTTCTTTGCCCAGGCGCAGATGAAGCAGTACGGCGTGGATGCCTTCGTCGATGTGCATGGCGACGAAGAGATCCCCCACGTGTTTACCGCCGCCTGCGAAGGCAACCCGGGCTACACGCCGCGGCTGGCAAAGCTGGAGGAGCAGTTCCGCAGCACGTTGTGCAGCCTGACCCGGGACTTCCAGACGGTGCACGGTTACACCCGCGATGAGCCCGGGCAGGCCAACACCACGCTGGCCTGCAACGCGGTGGGGATGGCGCATGACTGCCTGTCACTGACGCTGGAAATGCCGTTCAAGGACCATGACGATGCGCCCGATGCTGTAACCGGCTGGTCGGGTGCGCGGTCGAAGGCACTGGCCGGGGCGGTGCTGGAAACATTGGCGAAGATGGTCGGGGATTTGCGCTAACAGGCAGCCGGACGCCACACCCTGTGGGAGCGGGCGAGCCCGCGAAGAAGACACCGCGGTGCATGGCACGGGCTTCGCCCGTGTTCGCGGGCAAGCCCGCTCCCACAGGGATTCGCGCCAGCTTTTAGAAATTGAGCAAGGCAGTTGCCCCCACAGGGATTGCACCCGTTTTCAGCGGTGTGACGGTGAAGGCTGTCAGAACTGCACATCCAGAATCACACTGTCGGAATAGGTCGCAGCCGGCGGCGTAGCCTGGTCGGTGTAGACCTTGGCGTTGTAGTTGAACACCTGGCTACCGGTGCCGGTACCTGCGCCGGGGTTCACATCCGCATCGGTACTGGCACGCCTTGCAGCCCCTGATGATCCCCAGCGCACCGCCCCTGCACTCTTGAAAATGTCATACGCCAGGTAGTTGTTGGCCGACGACTTCATCCGCCGCCGCCCACCGGACACATTCTGCCCGTCATCCAGCCCCACCGTGTAGCTGCTGCCCTTGGTACACGACACACTCAGGCTCTGGTTCACGGTGCCAAAGCCCGCCACCACCGGCGCGCTGTTGAAATTGATGTTGGGGGTAGTGATCTGGCAATCGTTGGTCACCGTCAGGCTCACGCTCAAGACCTGGCTGCCTGAGCCGATGTCACGCCCCAGGCATACCCCTAACAAACTGATCCCCGAGCAGTAATTCCAGCTCCAGGCCACGGTCAGGTTCTCTCGGTACACCCCAGCCGCAACGTTACTGCCCGTTATGGTTCGCATGTAGATCGGTACGGCCTTGGGCGTGGTGCCGCCGAGCAAGCCAAGCAAGTCGAGGATACCGTTGCGGGCAAAGTCGTAGGCCACACCCCGGGTGATCGGGTAGCTGGTGCTGCTGTCGGCATACAGTGTGTAGGCAATGACGTCGCCAGTCGGGCCGACCAACCCGCCCGAAGCAGGCGTGATCGTGGCGTAGAAATGGTCATTGGTGCTGAGCAGGCTCAGCAGTGAGCCTGTGCACTGCAAGCCCGAGTTAAGGCTTGACGCTGTCTGGACGTTGTTACGCACCTGCGTCGAATTCAGGCTGCCAAATGCTGCCGGCGACGTCGCCACCGAAGCGCACAGCGCCCACGCCGAGCCTGCCGGCAGGCACAGCATGCCCACCCACAGCCCCCGCAGCCAGGCATTCATCGGCACACCAATGGGCCAATCAAAGGCACAGTGCCCTGCGCGTCAGGCAGGTCGAACTCCACCTGGCAATGCCCGCCGCCCTCGATGTCCACCTGCAAGCGGTTGTGCGGCGACAGGTTCTCCATGTACACCAGGCCATCCCAGCCCACCACGGCCTGGCTGCCACTTTGCTCGTGGGTAACGCGGCTGCCCAGCTTGAGCACCTGCTGGTTGCCGTCCACCAGTTCGACACTGGCCGCCATCACGCGCTCGAGCGGGAACTCCAGCAAATAGCCGCTGCCCCGTCGGACCGCAACGCGCTGTTCCACCTGGGCGGCGAGGACGTCTGGCGGCAGGTCCATGGGGTCGATTTCGTACTTGCCGCGGTAATAGCCGCTGCTGTAGGGCACCAGCAGGTGGCCGTTGGCGTCGGTGCGGCCGACCTCCTGGTTTTCGTAGCGCACCGGTACATCGGCGTACCCTGTGGTGCTGACCACCACGAAGGCATCGTCAATGCGGTTGGCGGCGAACACGCCGGCATCCATCCACACCAGCGAGCCACTGGCGTCGGCCCAGCGGGTCATCTCGCCACTGCTGCCATACACCCCGGCCTGCAGCTGCACCGATTGCAGGCGCCAGGTAACGTCGGCCTGGCGGTAGGCATCGCGGTCACTGCCTGCGGCATAGCCCAGGTTGTAACCAACGCCGACGCCCGCTGGCACCGCACGGCTGTAGTTGACCCGTTGCAGGCTCTCGCCCTCCTTGCTGCGCTCCATGCTCAGGGCCAAGGTGCCATGCAGGTCGAACGGGATGACCAACTGAGCCTGCACGGCCCACTGGCTGTCACCCACTTCGCGGTTGGCCGACAGGTACACGCTGCTGCTGCCCCACAACGGCCTGCTGTAGCTCAGGTTGATCAACCGGGTGCGGGTGCCATCACCGGCGCGCACGTCGAAGTAGCCGGCACCGATGCTGCCGTACTCGTTCAGGTTGAGGCTGAGGGTGACCTGTTCACTGCTTTTGCTCAGCTGCATGTCCGCGGCATCGACACGGGTCAGGTCGGCATAGTCGCCGTGGCGTTGCAGGCGCTGGTAGCTGAAGCCGATGCGCTGACTGTTGTACTGGTAGCCCAGGGCAACCTGGTGCCCCTTTTCACCGTCGAAGCGGCTTTGCGCCAGCGCGGCGTTCAGCACGCCGTAGTTGCCCAGCCGCATGTTGCCGCCCAGGCCACCTAGCATCAACGATTCGGAGGTTTCGGCGTGCGTTTCCAGGGTGAAGGTGTCGCTGACCCCATAGCGCAGGCTGCCCGAAGCAACACCTGGGCCGTAGGCGAAATCGCGTACGGCGTAATCACGTCGCAAGCTGCCTGCTGCCACCGAGTAATCCGACAGGCCCTTTTGCAGCAGGCTGCTGGTGACATAGAACGGCAACGTGGTCGACACCTGGCGGCCTAATGAATCGGTAGTGACTACCACCGCCTCGCCTGCCCCATTGATGAACGGCACGTTGGTCAAGGTATAAGGGCCAGGCTGCAACTCGGTGGTGCTGGACTTGTAGCCATTGATGAACAGGTCCAGTGACGTCGGCACCGCGGCTTCGCCCGCGAACGCCGGCAACGGGTAAGTGACCAGGTCGGGCCGCGCAGCAAAGTCACGCGACAGCTGCAGGCCGCCGACGCGCACCGAACTGCTCCAGGGCAAGGCGCCGGTCACGAAATCACCCGCTTCATAGGTCAGCAGGCGCTGCTCGTCGGTGAAGCGCCAGGTGGTGTCGTACCGCATGAAACCTTGGCGCATATCGTTCGCCTGAGCACCATTGAACGACTGGCGCCATTGTCCAGTGCTGGAGAAGGTGCCCCAGCTGTCGAACAGGCGCAGCTCGTTCCAGGCGGCCAGGTAGGTACCGCCATCATCCGTGTCGTTCAGGTACAGGTCGTAGTTGAACAACGCGCCGAAGCTGCTGCGGGCGTCACTGGCCGGGTACAGGTTGCGGTCGCCCACTTGCTGGTCAGGCAACCAGGCCGCCGGCACCTGCAACAGCAAGCGCTGGTTCTGGGTGTCGTAGTCGGTGTGCAAGCCTGCGATGCTTTCCAGCGCCAGCTCACCCTGTGGGTTGCCCGGTAGCGAGATACCGGCCGCGCGCAACACCTCGCTGTCCAGGTACAACTGCCCGGCCCGCTGCTGCACCGGCACCAGCTCAGCCCTGGGCATCTGGTTCACCAGCAGGTCGAGGTACAGGGTGGCATCGGAAATGGCTGAAAGATCCGCGGGCGGTGGGGGCAGGTCGTCGGCCAGCACCAGGCAGGGGCCGATCATAGCCAGCCCCAGGCACCAACGGCGAGTCGTCGCCTTCAGCCACTTCACACACGGTTTCCAACCATTGCCGGGTCCTCCCTGGCCCCTGCATTGCATTCAGTTGCCGGCTCATTGGCCTTGGCGAATGGCGTCTGCTGCGCCTTGGCCGTTGACCCTGCCCTTCAGCACGCTGGTACTGGCCGGTACCACCGGCGCCGGCCAACGCATGCTGGCACCTGGCAGTACATAGCCCAGCAGGCCCTCGGCCAGTGGCTTGCTCTGGCTGCCTTGCTGCACCACCACATCGGTCAGGCGCGCATGCACAGGCCCCGTGTTGCGCAGTTCAACGTAGGGTTTGCCCTGCACGGTCACCGGGCGCCAGCTGAGCTGCGGCTTGCCCACGCCCTCGGCATTGCGCTTGCCCTCGGGGTCGGCCTTGCCCCACAGGCCCTCGCCATAGACGAACAAAGGCACCGAATAACGCATCTGCAGGCGGATGGCCGCAGTAGCGCCAGGCTCGGCCTTCTCCACGGGGATGGCGGGCGGGATCTCATCGATGATGATGCGGTAGGCCTGCTCCTGGCCGGCTGGCGAGGGGCCGGTGCGGGTCAGGCGAATGAGCTGCTTTTGCCCGGGGGCAATATTGGCCACCGGTGGGCTGCCGATGATTTCGCGCTGCGCCTGAAACTGCTCCTGGTAATCACCCTGGCGCCAGGCGAATACCCGTACCTGCAAGTTGGCCGGCGCGCTACCGCGGTTTTCCAGCCACAGGGCGCCGGCCTTCTGATCAGCCTCCAGCACCGGGTCGATTGGCCAGATCAGCACCGAAGTCGCCGCCCCGGCCGGCAGGCTTGCCAGCCACAACAATCCGATCAATCCGTGCGCCCACTTCGCGCCTTCCCGCATGCAACTCTCCTTGGACTCTTGTCGTTGGTGGCGCTGGCGTTTACCAGGTCACCGTCACTTGCACCACATCGGTGTAGGTCCCTGCCGGCAGCCTGCCGGTCAGCTGGACCCGCCCGTACACCGGCAGCTTGATCGCCGTCGGGTCGGAATAACTCACGGCCACACTGGTGCCTATGGCCAGGCTCTGGCTGTAGGCCGCATCCCGGTACAGCTGGTAGGCCAGCACTTGCGTGCCGCTCGTGCGCTTGAGGTTACGTGTGCCACTGGCGCTGTTCTGCCCACCATCCACGCTCATGTTCATGGCCACGCCCGGCGTGCACTGGAACGTGACCGTGCTGCCGCCCAGCGAGGTGCTGAGGATGCCGGTGGACAACGCTGACTGCGTACCATAGTCCAGCGTCCCATAGCTGGTGACGCCCCCCACCACCAGGCAGCCGGCAACGATTTGTGCCGTCACGGTGAAGGTACTGGTAGTCACCGCACTCAACGGTGTAGCCAGCAGCAGACCGGTGCCGGCAAGGCCCCACGTCAACCAGCGGCGCATGGCTCAGAACGACAGCTCGACTGCCACCGTGTCGGTGTATACCCCGGCAGGCAGGCCCGCCTTGCCCCGTGCCTGGCCGTACAGGTTGACGGTCTGGGCCACGCCGGTACTGGTCGGCAGGGTGATGGTGCCGTCGATGGCCAGCAGCTGCGTGCGGCCGGCATCAGTGTAGAAATCGTAAGGCACGAAGTTGCCCGCACCATCAGCCAGTGCACGCGTCCCTCCGGACGACTGCCCGTCATGGGCGCCCGCACGTACGCGGATCGCCGGTACGGTGCCGGCCGAGCAGAGGATGCTCATGGCACCACCGCCGCCGCCCAGTACCTGGCCATTGGCCGTGGTGAACAGGGCATCCTGGGTACCGAAGTTCAAGGCACCAAAGTTGAGCCCTGAGGTGCCTGAGCTGCCATTGACCTGGCACGCCGCAATCAGGGTCAACGTGGAGTTGATGGTGCCGGTCACCGTGGCGGCCTGAGCCTGGGAAGCCAGTACCAGGCCAAGGCCTGCGAGCATGCAGCGTGAAAGGGTCGTTCGCATCGGAGTCTCCTTGCGTGTCTACCAGTCCAGGGTCACTCTGAGGGTGTCGCGGTACAGCCCGGCCGGGAGCGCGCGGGGTTGCGCAACTACCACACCGTAAATGGGAATCGGAATCTGCTGGGCGCTGTTGACGGTAAAGGCACGCGCCTGGCCGATGACGTAGCGGCTGTTGCCACCGGGGTCGACCGCCAGCTGATAGGGGATCATTTGGCGGCCATTGCTCAGGCGGCGTACGCCATCGTCGCCATTGAGGCCACCATTGATCCGCACGTTGAAGGCCCGTACTTCGGGCGTGCAACTGATCTGCAGGCTGCCCTCACCACTCGCCTCGTCAACCCGGCTGCGCAGCGGCTGGTCCCAGTTCGGGCCACGCTCGCCAAAGTCCAGCATGCCGGGGTTATCCAGTACCGCGGGTTGCGTATCGTTGCTGCTGATCTGGCAGGCTGCGCTGATCACCAGCCGCGCCTGGATGAAGCCGGTGGTGCTGCCATGCGCTGTACCGCCAGGCACCAGTAGCGGGCCGAGGGTGAGCAGCAAGATCGATGTGCGGTTCATGGCGTGGCGTCCTTGTGCATGGCGGCGTCCCTACCAGGTGACCGTGACTTTGAGCAGGTCGGCGTAAACGCCTGCATTCGGGACCCAGGCCAGTTTGTCGATACGTGCGTACAACGGCAGTTCGACCGAGCCGCTGCCTGGCACCCTCGCCGATTGGGCCACGCCCACCACCAGCGGCTCGCGCCAGGCCGCGTCGCGGTACAGGCGGTAAGGAATGGGCCGGGCCGTGCGGTCACTGCTGGCCAGGTAGCGCAGTTCGCCGACGCCCCCATGCTGGCCACCGTCGACGCGTACTTGGTAAGGGGTGTCGGGGTTGCACTCCAGACGCGGCGGGCGCTGGTTCAGCAATACGCCACTGAGCGGTGCATCCGGGCTGTCCAGGCGCGCTGCTGCACCCAGGTCGATTTGCCCCAGGGCCTGGGCTCCCGCATCGCGTGTCTGATTGACCAGCATGCAGCCACGCTGCACCAGCACCCGCACTTCCACGAGAAAATCCACTGCCACGGTACTGCCGCTGAACAACAGGCCCAACAGCACGGCCACCAAGCGCTCCGCCACCTTGTTATCCTTGTCGTCAAGTCCTGAATTGAGCGTAGCAGCGAGGCCGCGCACCGGTGGTGGCATCAAGCCGTTTTTTGGTATTAGCAACAAAGCGATAGCGCCCTGTAAAAAAAGCCGGCACGGTGCCGAACCCAGGCCGCAGCTGTGCCTCCAATGGCCAAGAGCCGGTAAATGTGCTTGGTTTCTGGTAGGATGAACAAGTCTCATCCTGCGCCAGGCATATTGGCCATACCTGGACGGACATGACAGGAGCGTTTTCATTGATGACTGCAGACAACACGCTGGCAGAAGCCATGGAACGCTGTGCGCGCGAACCGATCCACCTGCCGAGCAGTATCCAGCCCCACGGTTTTCTGCTGGTGCTGGACGCCGCCGAGCTTTGCGTGCTGCAGGCCAGCGAGAACGTCGAGCACTGGCTGGGCTTGCCGGCCCGGGAACTGATCGGGTGCAGTTTCGCCAACCTGGTCAACGAGGGCTTTGACCTGCGCACACAGCTGTCGCGGCTGCCCGAGGATGAAATCTTCCCCTTTCACATCGGTGACGTACGGTTGGCCCAAGGCGCGCCTTACAGCGCCCCGCTGCACCTGCTGGTACACAGTCACGATGAAGTGCTGATAGCCGAATTCGAGCCCCCACGCTTGCCGCCAGACCTGGTCGGGCAAGGTGACTACTACCCGCTGGTGCGCAGTTTCGTCGGCGGCCTGCAACTGGCCAGCAGCCTTGAAGAGCTGCTGCAACAGACGGTGTTACAGCTCAAGCGCATCACCGGCTTTGGTCGGGTCAAGGCGTACCGTTTCGATGCCGAAGGCAACGGCCAGGTGCTGGCCGAGGTGGCCGACCCGGGCTACCCCAGTTACCTCGGCCTGTGCTTCCCGGCGGCAGACATCCCGCGCCAGGCGCGCGACCTTTACCGGGTCAACCGCATCCGCGTGATAGAGGATGCCAACTACCAGCCTTCACCCCTGCTGCCGGCCACCAACCCGCGCACCGGCAAGGCACTGGACATGAAATTCTCTGCGCTGCGCAGCGTGTCACCGGTGCACCTGCAATACATGCGCAACATGGGCACGCTGGCCTCGATGTCGCTGTCGATCGTGGTGGATGGCGAGCTGTGGGGGCTGGTGTCCTGCCACCACCAACAGCCGCGTGCGGTGGACCTGCGCACCCGCACGGCCTGCGAGCTGCTGGCCAGCGTGCTGTCGTTGCAGATCGAGTCTCGCGAGGCGCATGCCAGCACGCGCAAGCTGCTCGCGCTGCGCCAACACATTGTGCGCATGATCTCGTCCATGGCCGACCACGACAGCGTCAGCGACGGCCTGCGCGACCTGCCCCACGTGTTGCTGGCCTTTGCCGGTGCCCAGGGCGCCGCGGTGATCTCGGCCGAACGCTGCGACCTGATCGGCAAGACCCCGCCTGAAGCCCAGGTAACCGCGCTGGTGCACTGGCTTGCCCAGCGCACCGGAGACAGCGTGTTCCAAAGCGACAACCTGCGCCGCGACATTACCGACCTGCCCGAGCTGGCCGCCCATGCCGGCGGCGTGCTGGCCGTGGCCATCTCACAGATTCATTCGCACTACCTGCTATGGTTTCGCCCCGAGCAAGTACGCACGGTGAACTGGGCTGGCCAGCCGAGCAAACAGGTCGGGCCACAGGGTAACCTCGACCCGCGGCACAGCTTCGAACGCTGGCAGGAAGAACTGCGCAACTACTGCGAGCCCTGGGACCCGCTGGTGATCGAGGGCGTGGTGGAACTGCGCAGCGCAGTGCTGGGCATTGTCTTGCGCAAGGCCGAAGAGCTGGCGCAACTGGCTGGCGAGTTGCGCCGTTCGAACAAGGAGCTCGAAGCGTTTTCCTACAGTGTGTCCCACGATCTGCGAGCCCCCCTGCGGCACATCGCCGGCTACACCGAACTGCTTGGCGAAATCGAAAGCCAGGGGCTGAGCGAGCGCGGCAAGCGCTACTTGCAGCATATCGGCGAGGCCGCGCACTTCGCCGGCAGCCTGGTCGACAACCTGCTCAACTTCTCGCAGATGGGCCGTTCGGCTTTGCGCCTGTCGGACGTCGACCTCAATGCACTGGTCGATGCCATTCGCAGCGAACTGGCGCCGGATTACGAAGGGCGTGCAATTGTCTGGGACATCGCGCCACTGCCCAAGGTGATCGGCGATCCGGCATTCATCAACATGGCCTTGCACAACCTGATCGCCAATGCCATCAAGTACACCCGTGGCCGCAACCCGGCACACATCGGCATCAGCGCCGCGCAGCACCCAGGCGAAACCGAAATCTGCATCCGCGACAACGGCGTGGGCTTTGACATGGCCTATGCCAACAAACTGTTCGGCGTGTTCCAGCGCCTGCACCGCATGGAGGACTTCGAGGGCACCGGGATTGGCCTGGCGAGCGTACGCCGCATCATCGAGCGCCATGACGGCCGGGTCTGGGCCACGGGCCAGATCGACCAGGGCGCCAGTTTCCACTTCACCCTCCCGCGCCACCCCGCAACCACCTGAGGTACCGCTATCACCATGCTCAAACCGATCCTGCTGGTCGAAGACAACCCAAGGGACCTGGAGCTGACGCTGCTGGCCCTGGAGCGCAGCCAGTTGGCCAACGAAGTCATCGTGCTCCGTGATGGTGCCGATGCGCTGGACTACCTGCTGCGCCGCAATGTCTACGCCGAACGCGACGACGGCAACCCCGCCGTCTTGCTGCTGGACCTGAAGCTGCCCAAGGTCGACGGCCTGGAAGTGCTCAAGGCCGTCCGCGCCACCGCCGAGCTGCGCAGCATCCCCACGGTGATGCTGACCTCCTCGCGCGAAGAACCCGACCTGCTGCGCGCCTATGAACTGGGGGTCAACGCCTACGTGGTCAAACCGGTGGAGTTCAAGGAATTCGTCGCCGCCATTTCCGACCTCGGGGTATTCTGGGCAGTGCTCAACGAACCCCCACCCGGCTCACTGCGGCTGAACCGTCGCGGTAGCAACTGAGGCCGCCGCAACGATGCAGCAAACGCCGCTGAAACTACTGATGGTCGAAGACAGCTCGATGGACGCCGAGCTGACCCTGATGCGCCTGGAACGTAGCGGGCTGCTCGTGGATTCGCACCTGGTGTTCGACCATGTCGGCGTCGAGCATGCCCTGCGCGAGGCCCGTTACGAGCTGATCCTGTGCGACTGCGTGCTGCCTGGCTCGTCCGGCACCGAGGTACTGGCCATCGCCCAACGCCTGGCGCCAGACACCCCGTTCATCTTCCTGTCCGGCATCTACGGCGAAGAGCACGCGGTAGAGATGATCCGCCTGGGCGCCACCGACTATGTATTGAAGAAAAACCTCCCGCTGCTGCCCAAGGCCGTGCGCCGGGCGCTGACCGAGGTGCAGGAACGCCAGCGCCGGCGCCGCGCCGAAGAAGCGCTGGCAAACGTCGAGGCGCGTGCACGCATTGCCATCGATGCCGCCGGCATGGGTACCTGGGACTTGCGCCCGCAAGAAGGCCTGCTGCTGTGGGACGACCGCTGCAAGACCCTGTTCGGCCTGCCTACCAGCACCGAGATGAGCCTTGAGGTGTTCTACGCTGGCATCTACCCCGACGACCGGCCATTGGTGCACCAGGCGGTGGAACATGCCATGCGCCCGGAAAGCGGCGGCCATTACCGGGTCGAATTCCGCATTGCCCAACCCAACGGGCTGGAGCCGCGCTGGTTGCTCAGCAGCGGCCAGTGCCAGTTCGTCGACGACCAGTGCGTGCGCTTTTCCGGCGTGCTGCAGGACATCCACACGCAGCGCCTGGCCACCCAGGCGCTGCGCCAGCTGAACGAGATACTGGGTGAGCGGGTAGAGCGCCGCACCCGCGAACGCGACCGCGCCTGGGAGCTGTCGCAGGACTTGCTGGCCGTGCTGAACAAGGACCTGACCCCGGTCGCGCTCAACCCCGCCTGGGAAGCCAGCCTGGGCTTTTCGCGCGAACGCCTGAGCCAGTCGTCCCTGCTGCACCTGCTGCCCGAGACCGATCAGGAACTGCTTCTCACCGAACTGGCCGCCCTCGCCCATGGCCGCACCAGTGCCCGCTTCGTCGGGCGCATCCTGCATGCCGGTGGCCAGCAGCGTTGGCTGTCGTGGGTTGTGGTGCCGGAAGACACCCTGCTGTACGTGGTGGCACGGGACATTACCAGTGAACGCGAATCCGCCCTGGGCCTGGCCGAAGCCAACACCCGCCTGCGCGAGCAGATCAACGAGCGCGAACGCATCGAGGCCGCACTGCAACAGATGCAACGGCTGGAAGCCGTCGGCCAGCTCACGGCCGGCGTGGCCCACGACTTCAACAACCTGCTGACGGTGATCCTCACGGGCGCCAGTTTTCTGGAGCGCGACCTGGCCAAAGCCGACCTGGACAAGGCCCGCACCCGCCTCACGCACATACGCGAAGCCGGCGAGCGCGGCGCCAAGCTTACCTCGCAGCTGCTGGCGTTCTCCCGCCGCCAGCGCCTGGAGCCGGTGCCACTTAACCTCAACCAGACCTTGGCCGGCCTGGAAGAGCTGCTACGCCGCACCCTGGGTGGCAACGTCTCGGTGCGCCTGGACCTGGACCCGGCCCTGTGGCAGGCACTGACCGACCCCACCCAGACCGAAATGATCATCCTCAACCTGGCCATCAATGCCCGCGATGCCATGCCCGAGGGTGGCCAGCTGACGCTGACCACCCACAACACCCGCATCGACGCCCAGCCGCAACGCCCGGAAGATCCGGACCCGGGCGAGTACGTGATGCTGAGCATCAGCGATACCGGCTGCGGCATGAGCGAAGACGTGCTGGCCAAGGTGTTCGAGCCATTCTTTACCACCAAGGACATCGGCAAGGGCTCGGGCCTGGGCCTGGCCCAGGTGTTCGGCTTCGCCAAACAGTCTGGCGGCGGAGTGCGTATCGACACCACGCCTGGCCTGGGCACGCAGGTGGCAGTGTACCTGCCGGCAGTCAAGGACCAGGCGGTAAGCGAACCGGTGGCACCGCTGCGCAGCCAGGCTATCAGCGACAGCGGCCACAACCGCACCGTGCTGCTGGTGGATGATGACCACCTGGTGCGCGACATGCTGGGTGACGTGTTGCGCCAGTACGGCTATCAGGTGCGCCAGGCGCACAGCGGCGAACAGGCCCTGGCCTTGCTGGACGAGCAGATCGACCTGCTGCTGACCGACTTCGCCATGCCCGAGTTCAATGGCGCGCAACTGGCGCTGGCAGCCCGTGAACGCTACCCGCGCTTGCCGGTAGTATTCCTGACGGGCTATGCCGAATTGCAGGGGCTTGAGCTACCGGGCAGCGTGGTGATCCAAAAGCCGGTGCAGGCGGATGAGCTGGCCAGGGTGTTGAATGAGACCCTGAGAATTTCCGCATAACCCGGAACAGCGTAATTAAAACTACGGACACGACAAAACCCAGGGCTTATAAGCACTGGGTTGAACACGTTGTAATCTGAAAAATGGCAGGGGCGGCTGGATTCGAACCAACGCATGGCAGGATCAAAACCTGCTGCCTTACCGCTTGGCGACGCCCCTGTATCGGATGCAGCATTTGCTGCCCTGACAATTCCAACTGAGTGACAACTGGGTTGTTGTCTTGGAATGCGCGGCACTTTAACAACAAAGTTCAGGTCTGTGAACCCCCTGATGAAAAAAAATTGCCATAAAACAGCGAGTTAGTCATTTTCACCCGCGCGGGTGGCTGACCTATCGCATGAAGCGATCATTGCCGGTCACTTTCTGTATTAGTCAAAATGGCCGCCCTCGGGCAAGCTGCACGCTGCCCCGCCTACCACCCAAGGAGCATCGCTTTTGTCTGCCTGGATCCCTGCCCCACTTCGCCAGCTTGGCCAGCGCCTGCGCGGCGCAGCCGCCAGCCAGGGCGAACTGCTCGACTGGTTCGAAGACAAAGCCCGAAGCCGGGGCTACCAGCTGAGTGACGGCCAGCGACGGGTGATCCACTGCATGGCCGAGCAACTGGCGCAGCTGGAGCAAGGGCAGCCGCGCAGCCTGTACCTGCATGGTTCGGTGGGCCGTGGCAAAAGCTGGCTGCTGGATGGCTTCTTCCATGCAGTGCCGGTAGAAGCCAAGCTGCGCCTGCACTTCCATGACTTTTTCGCCCGCCTGCACCAGGGCATGCACCGCCACCGGGCACTGGATGACGCACTGGGCGCCACCCTCGATGAGCTGGTGGGCGATTGCCGGGTGCTGTGTTTCGACGAATTCCACGTGCATGACATTGGCGATGCCATGCTGCTCACCCGGCTGTTCAATGCCCTGTTCGCGCGTGGGGTGTTCCTGCTGGTGACCTCCAACTATGCACCCGAAGGGTTGCTGCCCAACCCGCTGTACCATGAGCGCTTCCTGCCGGTGATCCGGCTGATCAACAGTTCGATGGATGTACTGGAGGTGGGCGGCGATACGGATTTTCGCAGCCTGCCGGCCAACCGCGAGCACCAGCGTTTTACCCAGGGGCACTATGTCTGGCCGGGCAATGCCGAACAGCGCCGGGCGCTGAACGTGCCTGCCGAACAGCCGGTGATGCTGGAAGTGAACAAACGCCCGCTGCGCGCGCTGGCCGTTGATGGACGGCGAGTGGTACTTGGCTTTGACGATTTGTGCGAGAAGGCTACTGCTGTGATCGACTACCTGGTGCTGGCCGGGCAGTACGATGAGTGGGTGATTGATGGGCTGGATGACTTGGCGGAGTGTTCGCTGGCGGCACAACAACGCTTCGTCAACCTGGTGGATGTGCTGTATGACCAGGACCGGCAGGTGACGGTGATTGGCAAAAGGCCGCTGGAAGAGAGCCTGGACGGGCCGCTGGCCGACCTGATGCGCACGCGTAGCCGGTTGGGGCAGCTGCATCAGGTAGCCCCTTAGATTTGCATTGCCTGAACCGGCCTCTTCGCGGGCTCGCCCGCTCCCACAGGTACGGCGCAGGTTTCAGGGCCTGTGGTGTACCTGTGGGAGCGGGCATGCCCGCGAAGAGGCCAGTAAAGTCAAAACATCACCCGGCCCTGGGCAAATCCGCCAGCACCGCCTCGATCTCCCCCAACACCGCTGGGTCATCCAAGGTCGAAGGCGGCACATAGTCCTGCCCATCAGCAATCTTGCGCAGCACCGCCCGCAGAATTTTCCCCGAGCGCGTCTTCGGCA
This sequence comes from Pseudomonas sp. NPDC090592, assembly GCF_044769185.1. Classification (NCBI taxonomy): domain Bacteria; kingdom Pseudomonadati; phylum Pseudomonadota; class Gammaproteobacteria; order Pseudomonadales; family Pseudomonadaceae; genus Pseudomonas; species Pseudomonas sp. NPDC090592. The sequence goes on along the minus strand of NZ_JBIVXJ010000019.1, from coordinate 26,431 downwards.
AGCGCTTCACCAGCCGTACCCGGTTGAAACAGGCCAGCGGGCCAATCGCTTCGCGCACGCTGCCCACCAGGTCCACCAGCAATTGCGCCTCGGCAATGCCCTCGCCGTCCTTGAGCACAACAAGCGCCAACGGCACCTGGCCCTTGATTTCATCGTGTACGCCAATCACCGCACACTCGGCCACCGCCGGGTGGCAGGCCACCAGGTCCTCCATTTCACCGGTAGACAGCCGGTGCCCCGACACGTTGATCACATCATCCGTGCGCCCCATGATGTAGACGAAACCTTCATCGTCCAGAAAGCCGCCGTCGCCCGTGTGGTAATACCCGGGATAGGTGCGCAGGTACGCCTGCAAGTAACGTTCGTGGTCGCCCCACAAGGTCTGGCTGCACCCGGGCGGCAATGGCAAGGCAATTACGATCGAGCCCTGTTGATTGGGACCCAGCAAGTGCCCCTCATCATCCACCACACGCACGTGATAGCCCGGTACCGCACGGTTGCTGGAGCCAGGCTTCGCCGCACTCCCCTCCAGCCCGACGCAGGGTGCGGTGACCGGCCAGCCGGTCTCGGTCTGCCACCAGTGGTCGTGTACCGGCTTGCCACTGACCCGCTCCAGCCATTCATGGGTACTGGAGTCGAGCTTTTCCCCCGCCAGGAACAACTGACGCAACGAGCTGAGGTCGTGCTTGCGAATCAGCTCGCCCTCCGGGTCTTCCTTGCGGATGGCGCGCATGGCCGTGGGCGCACAAAACAGCGCATTGACCTTGTATTGCTCCACTACCCGCCAGTAGGCCGAGGCGTCCGGGGTGCGGATCGGCTTGCCTTCGTAGAACACCGTGGTGCAGCCGCTCATCAACGGCCCATAGACGATCAGCGAATGGCCGACCACCCAGCCCACATCGGAAATACCCCACCACACATCGCCCGCCTGCATGCCATAGATATGGCGCATGGCGTAGCACAGCGCCACCGCATTGCCGCCGTTTTCCCGGACGATGCCCTTGGGTTTGCCGGTAGTACCCGAGGTGTACATGATGTACAGCGGGTCGCCGGCATCAAGCTCGACCGGGGCCACCGGCTCGGCGCTGGCCAGTGCCACCTGCCAGTCCAGGTCGCGACCTGGCTGCAGTTCAGCCTTGGCCTGTGGGCGTTGCACCACCAGCACATTGCGCGGCTGATGCCGGGCCAGTTGCAGGGCGCGGTCGACCAGCGGCTTGTAGGCAATTACCTTGTCAAATTCCAGCCCGCAGGATGCTGTCAGCAGCAGCGTAGGCCGGGCGTCATCAATGCGCAGGGCCAGTTCGTTGGCGGCAAAGCCGCCGAACACCACCGAATGCACTGCGCCAATCCGCGCACAGGCCAGCATGGCCATGGCCGCCTGCGGCACCATGGGCATGTAGATGATCACGCCATCGCCCTTTTTCACACCTAGCTGGCGCAACAAACCGGCCAGGCGCGCCACTTCGTCGCGCAGTTGGTTGTAGGTGTAGGCCTGCTGCACGCCGGTCACTGGCGAATCGTAGATCAGCGCCAACTGCTCGCCGCGGCCCTGCCCGATCTGGTGATCAAGGGCCAGGTAGCAACTGTTCAGGCGGCCATCGGCGAACCAGCGGTGGGTACCGTCGGCATTGTCTTGCAAGGTAAGGGCAGGCTTGCGGTGCCAGGCCAGGTGCGCGGCCTGTTCCGCCCAGAAAGCGGCAGGGTCGGAAATGGAATGGGCGTAGCTGTGCTGGTAGCTCATATCGAAGGGAACCCGGTACTTGTTGTTATTGAAGGGCGAAACCTGAGTATGGACCGCTACACCCGCGCCGCCATGGGACTAAAGTCACAACCGACCTGCAAATTTGCAGACAACGCAAAAGCGCCCCATAACGGTGCAAAGCCTCTAGAATAGGCCACCCCTCCAGCCACCGAGCAACCCATGGATATCGAACAGGCCCGAACCTTTCTGGAAATCGTGCGTTGCGGCAGCCTGGTCGCCGCTGCCGAACGCCTGTTCGTGTCACAAACAGCCATTACCGCCCGGGTACAGCGCCTGGAGCAGCAACTGGGCTGCCAACTGTTCGTGCGCAGCCGCAATGGCGCCAGCCTGACAAGCGACGGCGAAGCATTCGTCAGTTATGCCAACCAGCTGGTGCAAACCTGGGAAGCAGCGCGGCGCGACCTGCCGCTACCCGAGGGCTGCCAGCAGGTGCTGCATGTGGGGGGTGAAGTAAGCCTGGGCAACCCGATGCTGCTCGACTGGGTCACTGCCCTGCACCATGAACTGCCCAGCCACGCCATCCGCAGCGAGGTGAGCGACGGTGAGTCACTGCTGCGCAAGGTGGATATGGGCTTGCTGGACGCCGCGCTGGTGTACCAGCCGACCTACGGCCCGGGGCTGCAGGTGGAACAGTTGATGGAAGAAAAGCTGATCCGCGTGCGCCGGGTCTCCCAGCCGGAGCCGTACATCTACATCGACTGGGGTGAGGCCTTCCGCCGCCAGCACGATGCCGCTCTGCCCGACTGCGCACGCGCGGCGCTCAGCTTCAACCTGGGCCCGCTGGCGTTGCAGTTCATCCTCGACCAGGGCGGCAGTGGCTACTTCCGCACGCGGGTGGTACAGGCCTATCTGGACAGCGGCCTGTTCGAGCGGGTGCCGCAGGCGCCGGAGTTCACCTACCCCACTTACCTGGTGTACCCGCGCAAGCGCGACAGCGAAGCCCTGCAACAGGCCTTCGCTGTCTTGCGCCGGCTGGTGGCAGCCGGCGCCAGCGACTGGTCACAACGCTGGGACCCGCTTATCTGAAGCGTCGGCCCTGTTGAGCAATTGACGCTTGAGGCCGGCGATCAGGTCAGTCTGGGTGACAACCCCCACCAGCTGGTCGCCATCGAGTACCGGCAGGCAATGCAGGCCTTGTTCGCACAGCAACGGCAGCAGGCGCTCCAGCGGGTGCTGGCTACTGACACTGACTACCCGCTGGCTCATCACCTGTTGCATGCGCACGGCCTTGCGACCGAACAGCCCGCGCCAGCTGAACCGGCCACGCTGCATGGCCGGGCCGACCAGGTCACTGAGGCTGACGATGCCCACCAGCTTGCCTTGCTGCAACACTGGCAGGGTTTTCAGGTGGTGGCTGGCGAGCATTTTCCAGGCCTGCTCCAGCGTGGTATCGGGGGTGGCAAACTGCACGTCGCGGGACATCACCGAGGCTGCGGTTATACCGCCCAGGCTACGTTGCAGGGCATGCTGCTCAGTGGCCAGGATGATGCGCTCCAGTTCGTCACGGGTCACGTCGACGAACTCACCCAGCTCTTCCAGCGCCTGGTCCAGGTCTTCACTGCGGATGCCCACCCGTTCGCCGGGCAATGGGTCATGGGTGTGGTGCAGGTCTTTGCGCGGCACCGCGCCTTTCGGGTAACGCACGCCGGTCAGGCGGTTGTAGACAACCGCCACCGCCACCAGGATCAACGCATTGAGCAATACCGGCTCCAACAAGTGATCGCCCAGCGCGGTCAGCCCCGAGTCGGCCAGCACAGCACTCACCGCTACCCCGCCACCCGGCGGGTGCAGGCAGCGCAGCAGGCACATCACCAGCAGCGAGACGCCCAGGGCGGCGGCGGCCACCCACAGCTCGGGGCCAAAGCCTTCGCGCATGGCCAGGCCCACCGCACCCGCCAGGGCATAGCTGCCCAGCACCGGCCAGGGTTGGGCCAATGGGCCGGAATGCACGGCGAACACCAGCACGGCCGATGCGGCCAACGGGCCCAGCAGGTGCAGGGCGATGCCGGGGCCATAGGCCAGGCTGGTCAGCCAACCGGCAAGGAACAGGCCGAGCAACGCGCCGATACCGGCACGCAGCCATTCTTTGGGGGGAATATTCAGGGGCGCCGGCAACAGCCGCTGCAGACGACTTTCGGAACGCGAGGCAGACATTTAAATAATCGGGATCTTTGGTTTTTCTGATTAAAAAGAAAGCCCAGCCGAGGTGGCCTGGGCCTCGTATTGCGCGTGCAATACCACAAGGGGCTCCTTCCGTGGAGAGATGGAAACCGCAGGGTTTCGTGGGGGGGATTCTGCCGGGTGGGACAGGATTGGGCTAATTCAAAAAAATGCGCCTGAACTGCAATTTTTTTGCACTACTGATACTTCTCGGGCGCGCCGCTGGTCCTGTGGGAGCGGGCATGCCCGCGAATCAGGCGACGCGCTGGATGGCACCGGCTGCGCCGGTGTTCGCGGGCAAGCCCGCTCCCACAGGGACCGCGGTACCGGCATTAACGAGCCTTGCGCGGTAGCTCGACAACCACCCGCAGCCCGCCCAAAGGGCTTTCCAGCAGCGCCAACTGCCCGCCCCACGCCTCGACGATATCCCGCACAATGCCCAGCCCCAGACCATGTCCGTCCACCTGCTCATCCAGCCGTGAACCGCGCTCCAGCACCTGCTGGCGCTGGCTCTCGGGAATACCTGGGCCATCGTCATCGACCCACAGCTGGTAGCTCTCTGCATCCGGCGCGATGCCCAGTCGCACCTCGCTGTCACCCCACTTGCAGGCGTTGTCCAGCAAGTTGCCCAGCAGCTCAAGGAAGTCCTCGCGATCCCACGGCAGCAGCAAACCGGGGGGTACGTCCCTGGCCAGTAGCAAGCCCTCTCCGTGAATCATGCCCAGGGTGCTCAGCAGCCCCGGCAGCTCGGCGTCACAGTCAAACTGCGCACCGGGCAACGCATCCCCCGCCAACCGCGCACGGTTCAGCTCACGCGCCAACCGCTGCTGAATCTGCTCCAGTTGCTCGCGCATCTGCGCACGTACCTCGGGCAAATCTTTCAGGCGCTCACTGGACGCCAGGCTGAGCAGCACTGCCAACGGCGTCTTCAGCGCATGCCCCAGGTTGCCCAAGGCATTGCGCGAACGGCGCAGGCTGTCTTCGGTGTGGCTCAGCAAATGGTTGATCTGCCCGACCAATGGCGCCAGCTCGCTGGGCACCTCGGCATCCAGCTGCGAACGCTGGCCCTGCTGCAACTGGGCGATCTGCTGGCGGGCCCGCTCCAGGGGCCGCAACGAGCGCGTCACGGTTATGCGCTGAAGCACCAGCACCAGGATCAGCGCCACCAGCCCCATGCCCAGACCAATCTGCTGCATGCGCCTGAAACCCTCGCGCACCGGCGAATAGTCCTGTGCCACGCTGATGGAGATGTCCTGGCCCAGGCGCCGATAATCGGCACGCAGGGCCAGCAGTTGCTGCCCTTCCGGGCCTAGCTCATGGCTGTCGGACAGCCCGGGCGCGGCGGGCTTGGGCATATCCAGGTCCCACAGCGAACGTGAGCGCCAGGTGCCCTGGTCGAAATCGATGCGAAAGTAATAACCGGAAAACGGCCGCTGGTAGGCCGCCGAAATGCGCCGCTCATCCAGCTGCAGGCCGGATGGCCCGCGCACCAGGGCTACCAGCAGGTTCTCGCTTTCCTTGCGCAGGCCGTTTTCCAGGTAGCGTTGCAGGCCGGCCTCGAACAGCCACAAGGTCAGTTGCGCCAGCACCACACCGACCACCACCAGCACCGCCACCAGCCCAAGACTCAGGCGTGCCTGAATCGACTTCACACGGCGCTCCCCGCGTAAATGTAGCCTTGCCCGCGCCGGGTCTCGATCACACTGCGGCCCAGCTTGCGCCGCAGGTGGTTGACGTGTACTTCCAGCACATTGGAATCGCGCTCGGTTTCACCGTCGTAAAGGTGCTCGGCCAGGTGGCTCTTGGAGAGGATCTGCTGCGGATGCAGCATGAAGTAGCGCAGCAGGCGGAACTCGGCGGCGGTCAGCTGGATATCCACGCCATCACGGCTCACGCACTGGCGGCTTTCATCCAGGTGCAGGCCGGCGGCCTCCAGAGTCGGCTGGTTGGCCAGGCCGCGCGCACGGCGCAGCAGCGACTGGATACGCAGTTGCAACTCCTCCGGGTGGAACGGTTTGCTCAGGTAATCATCAGCCCCGGCCTTGAGCCCCTCGATACGCTCGGCCCACGAACCGCGGGCGGTAAGGATCAGCACCGGTGTGGCCAGGCCGGCGGCACGCCACTGGGCGAGCACGTCCAGGCCCGGCAAGCCTGGCAGGCCAAGGTCGAGGATGATCAGGTCGTAGGGTTCGCTCTGGCCCTGGTAAACCGCATCGCGGCCATCGGCCAGCCAGTCCACGGCATAGCCCTGGCGCTGCAGGCCCACGGTCAGTTCATCGGCCAGCGGTACATTGTCCTCGACAAGCAACAGGCGCATTCAGTCGTCTTCCTCGTCTTTGAGCAGGGCACCGGTGCTGGCATCGAGCTTGATCTCGCGCACCACACCTTCCGCCGTCAGCAGTTCGACTTCATATTCGTAGCGATCGTCGTCTTCTTCCAGCTCGGCCTCCAGCAAACGCGCCCCGGGGTAACGCCCCAGGGCGGTTTCCAGCAATTGCTCGAGCGGCAGGATGACGCCCTTCTGGCGCAGCTTCAGGGCTTCGTCCTGATCAAGGTCGCGGGCAGCGGCAAGCGAGCATACGGCCAGCAGCGCCAGCGCGAGGTAGCGCGCCGGCCGCGGTAAGTGGATCATCAGTTGTCCCGCTCGTCCTTCAGCACCTCACCAGTCTTGGCGTCCAGCGCCACGTCCCACTCGACGTTCTGGGTGTCGCGCAGTTCGACCTTGTAGATGTAGCGGCCGTACTCGTCTTCAAGCTCCGAGTCGGTGACGGTAGCGCCCGGGTGCTTGGCCACGGCGGTGGCTTTCAGCTCGTCCAGCGACTTGATGGTCTTGGCATTGACCAGTTTGACCACTTCGTCGGGCTGTACGTCCTTGGCGAAGGCAGCATTGGCGCCCAGGGCGAGGGCGGCGGCGGTGAACAGGGCAGTCAAGGTTTTCATCGTTCTTCTCTCCTGAGAACTGTGCAAGTTGGGTACGGGGTCAAGACTAACCACCGGTCCTTAATTCAACCTGAAAACAGCTGGCGCCATGATAGCGCAGCCGGTTGGCAGTGGGGCGATGAGTGGCCAGGTGCAAGGCGCAGGAAAGGCGGTGGCTGTGAGATCGAGCGCCGCCCGCGCGGCGCTTCGCGGGACAAGCCCGCTCCCACATTTGTTGCAACGTGACCATGCCTGTGGGAACGGCGTTGTCCGCCTTGGCGCATTTCTCAAGACAGGTGGGGCGGCGGATGCGCCAGTCGAGAAATCCAGTCAGGGCAACCAGGCTGACAACCCTGGCCTCACAGGTTCGGTACGTTGCAACAAATGTGGGAGCGGGCTTGCCCCGCGAAGCCCGCGCGGGCGGCGCTCGATCTGATAAGCGCTGAAGATATTAAGGCGAACTGGTAAACTGCACCCATTCTTGATTCACACAGAGCTAACCCCGCGTGGAAATTTTCAAAGAGTTCACATTCGAATCGGCCCACCGCCTGCCCCACGTCCCCGAAGGGCACAAATGCGGCCGCCTGCATGGCCACTCGTTCAAGGTCGGCCTGCACCTGACCGGCCCGCTGGACCCGCACACCGGCTGGATCCGCGACTTTGCCGAGGTGAAGGCGATCTTCAAGCCGATCTACGAGCAGCTGGACCACAACTACCTGAACGACATTCCTGGCCTGGAGAACCCCACCAGCGAAGTGATCGCCAAGTGGATTTGGCAGCAGGTCAAACCGCTGATGCCGGAACTCTCGAAAGTGCGCATTCACGAGACCTGCACCAGCGGTTGCGAATACACCGGAGACTGAAAAATCCCGCCATTCAGGGCGCGGCGCATCCTGTGCGAACGATCTTCAGGGCCAGGTAACCGGCCTGACCGGACTCTTGATTCAGGTACGGGAAGCCATCGTCGAACAGGCGTTTCACAGTCCTGCCATGAAGGCTTACCAGCCCCAGGCTGGCAATGACCGCCCCTGTTTCGACCTTGGCCATGTCCAGCCCCTCCAGGCGCCAAAGCATGGAGGAAGCCGCCAGCGGATCATGGCCCGCCGGTTCGCTGGCTGGATAGAGCGCCAGATAACCGTTGCGACTGACATCCAGCCGATGATTGTGGCGCTGCCAGTGGGGGTGATTCTGCTCGTCCTGCGCCGCGCGAATCTCGAAATCCCACTCGCCAACGGTTTCGTAGCAGCCGAACCAGAACAGCGTGCGAAATTTTCGCCGGCTGATCACATAGCTGGACGCCCTGTGGTCGGTGTAGTGATCTGCATCTGCATGGAGCCAGCCACCGCTAGTGAAGGGCGAGTCGCCATTTCCGGTATCACCCACGGGGCAGGCACTTTCCGGGGCGTCTTCGGGCTGCCAGTACATTTTGGCGACAAAGCTTTTGGCGGGTTGGAATTCATAGTGACTCATGGTTTGGTTCTCCTGTCCGGTTGTCGGGCAAGTGAACCTTACGCAGCCTCAACTGCGTCGAGCAGTTGGAACGCGCTCCAGCCCAATGGCCTCGTTGAGGAAAGACGGAGCGATATAACGCTGGTAATGCGCCTCGGACAGCAAGAAGAACTCGCGGTCGATGGCATCGCGCAATTGCGGCAGTTCCCAGTCGCGAAACTCTGGCAGCAACACCATGCCGTAGGCCTCCAGGTCCCGGATCATCCGCGCCCCGCGGGCAATCAGCTGGTACGCCCAGCAATATTCCGACTGCTGCTCGACAAAGCGGATGGAGCGCTGCTCCAGTTGCTGGCGCAGCAAACCTTTGTCGAACACCTCCAGCTTGGCCATCATCACCTGCACCAGCAACTGCTCAAGGCGCAGCCACACGGCGCGCTTCTGCGTGTCGTCGTAACCGTTCCAGTTGATCACTTCGTGGTGAAACCGCTTGCAGCCACGGCAAACCGTGTCTCCGTACACCGTGGAGCACAGGCCGACGCAAGGGGTCTTGATGGACTTGTTGGACATGAAAAACAACAGCTTGGCGGTGGAACACCGGCCCATGTTAGCCCTTTGTCTAACCACGGTCACTCGTTAAAGTCATCTTCTGCGCCTTACCTTCGCGCTTTTTTTGCCGTAGAATCAATGCGCCTTTTCAAGGCAACAATGTCCGTTGGAAGCTGTTTTCAAAGCGTCACGAGCACAGTTAATCCGGTAGAACGGCGTTGGCCCGGGCCATGCATCCCTCGCATGCCCGTGCCAGCCCTCATCAGCTCCCCGTTCTGCAGGCGTAAAACTTTGAAAGCAGCTTCTGTAAGGATTCTTTGCGACTCTGGCTGGGCGGCCCACAAAGCCGTGGCAGCGCATGGGTGCATTGAATGCTGGATAAGCGTCCCGGACCCCCTTTAGGGACCACTGATGAGGGAAATAACTGTGCTTGAAGCCTACCGCAAACACATCGAAGAGCGTGCCGCCCTGGGTATCGTGCCCCAGCCGCTGAACGCCGAACAAACTGCAGGCCTGGTCGAGCTGCTGAAAAACCCGCCGGCCGGCGAAGAAGCCTTCCTCGTAGACCTGATCACCAACCGCGTACCGCCAGGGGTCGACGAAGCTGCCTACGTCAAGGCCGCTTTCCTCTCTGCCATCGCCAAAGGCGAAGCCAAGTCGCCGCTGATCGACCGCAAGCACGCCACCGAACTGCTGGGCACCATGCAGGGCGGCTACAACATCGAAACGCTGGTCGCACTGCTGGATGACGCCGAACTGGGCGCCGTCGCGGCCGAACAGCTCAAGCACACCCTGCTGATGTTCGATGCCTTCCACGACGTGGCCGAAAAAGCCAAGGCCGGCAACGTTCACGCCAAGGCCGTGCTGGAATCGTGGGCTGCCGGCGAGTGGTTCACCTCGCGCCCGGCCATCGCCGACAAGTACACCCTGACCGTGTTCAAGGTGCCAGGCGAAACCAACACCGACGACCTGTCCCCTGCCCCGGACGCCTGGTCGCGCCCTGACATCCCGCTGCACGCCCTGGCCATGCTGAAAATGGCCCGTGACGGCATCGAGCCGTCGCAGCCAGGTTCGGTCGGCCCGCTGGCCCAGATCGAAGCCGTCAAGGCCAAGGGCTTCCCGGTTGCCTATGTAGGTGACGTGGTTGGTACCGGTTCATCGCGTAAATCCGCTACCAACTCGGTACTTTGGTTCTTCGGTGACGACATCCCGAACGTGCCGAACAAGCGCGCCGGTGGTTTCTGCTTCGGCACCAAGATCGCCCCGATCTTCTACAACACCATGGAAGACGCCGGCGCCCTGCCGATCGAATTCGACTGCACCAACCTGGCCATGGGCGACGTCATCGACGTTTACCCGTTCAAAGGTGAAGTACGCCGTCACGGCAGCGACGAACTGGTTACCGAGTTCGCGCTGAAAACCGAAGTGCTGCTGGACGAAGTACGCGCTGGCGGCCGTATCCCGCTGATCGTCGGCCGTGGCCTGACCGAAAAAGCCCGCGCCGAACTGGGCCAGGGCCCATCGGACCTGTTCAAGAAACCAGAGCAGCCTGCCGACACCGGCAAGGGCTTCACCCTGGCGCAGAAAATGGTCGGCCGTGCTTGCGGTCTGCCAGAAGGCCAGGGCGTGCGCCCAGGTGCCTACTGCGAGCCGAAGATGACCACCGTCGGTTCCCAGGACACCACTGGCCCGATGACCCGTGACGAGCTGAAAGACCTGGCCTGCCTGGGCTTCTCCGCTGACCTGGTGATGCAGTCGTTCTGCCACACCGCGGCTTATCCGAAGCCGATCGACGTCACCACCCACCACACCCTGCCAGACTTCATTCGCACCCGTGGCGGCGTGTCGCTGCGCCCGGGCGACGGCATCATCCACAGCTGGCTGAACCGCATGCTGATGCCTGACACCGTGGGTACCGGTGGCGACTCGCACACCCGTTTCCCGATCGGCATCTCGTTCCCGGCCGGTTCCGGCCTGGTAGCCTTCGCCGCTGCCACCGGCGTCATGCCGCTGGACATGCCAGAGTCGATCCTGGTGCGCTTCAAGGGCAAGCTGCAACCAGGCATCACCCTGCGTGACCTGGTTCATGCCATCCCTTACTACGCCATCCAGAAGGGCCTGCTGACCGTAGAGAAGAAAGGCAAGAAAAACGCCTTCTCCGGCCGCATCCTGGAAATCGAAGGCCTGGACGAACTGACCGTCGAGCAAGCTTTCGAGCTGTCCGACGCCTCGGCCGAGCGTTCCGCTGCCGGTTGCACCATCAAGCTGCCAGAGAAGGCCATTGCCGAGTACCTGCAGTCCAACATCACCCTGCTGCGCTGGATGATCGGCGAAGGCTACGGCGACCCACGTACCCTGGAGCGTCGCGCCCAGGCCATGGAAGCCTGGCTGGCCAACCCTGAGCTGCTGTCGGCTGACGCCGATGCCGAGTACGCCGAAATCATCGAAATCGACCTGGCCGACGTCAAGGAGCCTGTGCTCTGCGCGCCGAACGACCCGGACGATGCCCGCCTGCTGTCCTCGGTACAGGGCGAGAAGATCGACGAAGTGTTCATCGGTTCGTGCATGACCAACATCGGCCACTTCCGCGCTGCCGGCAAGCTGCTGGACAAGGTCAAGGGCGGCATCCCGACCCGCCTGTGGCTGGCTCCGCCAACCAAGATGGACGCTCACCAGCTGACCGAAGAAGGCTACTACGGCATCTACGGCAAGGCCGGTGCGCGCATGGAAATGCCAGGCTGCTCGCTGTGCATGGGTAACCAGGCACGTGTGCAGACCGGTTCGACCGTGGTTTCCACTTCGACCCGTAACTTCCCGAACCGTCTGGGCGACGCCACCAATGTGTACCTGGCATCGGCCGAACTGGCTGCTGTCGCTTCGATCATCGGCAAGCTGCCGACCGTCGAAGAGTACATGCAGTACGCGAAAGACATCGACAGCATGGCTGCCGACGTTTACCGCTACCTGAGCTTCGACCAGATCGCCGAGTTCCGCGAAGCGGCAGCCAACGCCAAGATCCCGGTGGTTCAGGCGTAAGCTGAGCAGCAAGTTGTAAGCTGCAAGCTACAAGAAGAAGCCCCGGCAGCGATGCCGGGGCTTTTTTGTGTCTGCTGTGCCGGCCTCTTCGCGGGCTTGCCCGCTCCCACAGGCACACCACACAGTCGGGCCCGCGGAGCACCTGTGGGAGCGGGCAAGCCCGCGAAGAGGCCGGCACTGGCAACCTCAAATCACGAACAACTCCACAAATCTGTGCACCGCCATCTGCTCCAGCTGTTGCTGATCCTTGCACAGTTCGAAAATCTGCTGGCACCGCTGCCGCGCAAAGCGCGTCGCCAGGTTGGCCCTGAACTTGGCCTCCAACAACGGAATCCCCTCCTCGCGCCGTCGCCGATGCCCGATCGGGTACTCCACCGCCACCTGTTCGGTACTGCTGCCGTCCTTGAAGAACACCTGCAAGGCGTTGGCGATCGAACGCTTGTCCGCTTCCAGGTATTCACGGCTGAAGCGCGGGTCTTCCACCACTTCCATCTTCTCGCGCAGGCGATCGATACTCGGGTGGTTGGCGTGGAAAGCGTCTTCATAATGCTCGGCTTGCAGATGCCCAAAGATCAACGGCACCGCCACCATGTACTGCAAACAGTGGTCACGGTCAGCCGCATTGGCCAGTGGGCCGCTCTTGGAAATGATGCGGATCGCCGACTCTTGAGTGGTGATGACGATGCGGTCGATTTCATGCAGGCGGTTGCGCACCCGTGGATGCAGGGTGACCGCCGCCTCGCAGGCAGTCTGGGCATGGAACTCGGCAGGAAAACTGACCTTGAACAGCACGTTTTCCATCACGTAGCTGCCCAAGGCCTGGGGCAGGCGCAGTTCATACTGCCCGGCAGGCTTGAGCGCCAGGTCCTTGTTGGTATGGCTGAACGATACGTCGTAGAAGCCCCACTGCGGTGCCGTGAGTACGCCCGGCACGCCCATCTCGCCACGCAGGGCGATATCGGCCAGGCGTACACCGCGGCTGGACGCATCGCCAGCGGCCCAGGATTTGCGCGAGCCGGCATTTGGCGCGTGACGGTAAGTGCGCAGGGCCTGGCCGTCGACAAAGGCGTGTGACAAGGCAGAGAGCATCTGCTCGCGGTTGGCCCCCATCAGCCTGGCGCACACGGCAGTCGAGGCTACCTTCACCAGAATCACGTGATCGAGGCCGACGCGGTTGAACGAGTTCTCCAACGCCAGCACGCCCTGGATCTCGTGGGCCATGACCATGGCTTCGAGCACATCACGCATCAGCAGGGGCGCTTCTCCCGCAGCAATGCGCTTCTGGGACAGGTGATCGGCAACGGCCAGGATGCCGCCGAGGTTGTCCGAGGGGTGCGCCCATTCGGCAGCCAGCCAGGTGTCGTTGTAGTCCAGCCAGCGCACGGTGCAACCGATGTCCCAGGCAGCCTTGACCGGGTCGAGGCGGTAAGCGGTGCCGGGGACGCGGGCGCCATTGGGCACGATGGTGCCTTCGACCAGGGGACCGAGCAGTTTGGTGCATTCCGGGAAGCGTAGGGCCAGCAGGCCACAACCGAGCGTGTCCATCAGGCAGTTGCGCGCAGTGTCCAGGGCTTCGGCGGATTCGACCCGGTAGCCGAGGGCGTAGTCGGCGAGGGTTTGCAGCACCCGGTCGTAGTCCGGGCGGTTGTTGAGGTCCACGTTGGCGCTCATATCCAGCTCCCTTCAGAATTGCCGGGGCTGCGCTGCAGCCCTTCGCGGGCTTGCCCGCTCCCACAGGTACACCACAGCATTCAGAAGCTGTGGTTACCTGTGGGAGCGGGCAAGCCCGCGAAGGGCCGCACAGCGGCCCCAACGAACGAAAGCCGAGCGCCAGTGGTGCGTTAGAAGCTATCGCCAGGTACGCGAACCCAGCCCTCCATCAGCACGCGAGCACTGCGGCTCATGATTGCCTTGGTCACTGTCCACTCACCATTCACCTGGCGCGCCTCGGCCCCGACCCGCAAGGTGCCCGAGGGGTGGCCGAAACGCACCGCGCTGCGCTCGCCACCACCTGCGGCGAGGTTGACCAACGTGCCCGGAATGGCCGCCGCAGTGCCAATTGCCACCGCAGCCGTACCCATCATCGCATGGTGCAGTTTACCCATGGACAAGGCCCGTACCAGCAGGTCGGTATCGCCCGCCTGCACCGCCTTGCCACTGGACGCAGTGTAGGTGCTCGGCGGCGCGACGAATGCGACTTTTGGCGTGTGCTGACGCCCGGCAGCCTGGTCGACATTGTCGATCAGCCCCATGCGCACCGCACCATAGGCGCGAATGGTCTCGAAACGCAGCAGTGCCTGCGGGTCGCCGTTGATCGCGTCCTGCAGCTCGGCACCGGTGTAACCGATGTCTGCTGCATTGACGAAGATGGTCGGGATGCCGGCATTGATCAGGGTCGCCTTGAAGGTGCCCACACCCGGCACCTCCAGGTCATCGACCAGGTTACCTGTCGGGAACATCGAACCGCCGCCGCCATCTTCGTCAGCCGCCGGGTCGAGGAACTCAAGTTGCACCTCCGCCGCAGGGAAAGTTACCCCGTCCAGCTCGAAATCGCCGGTTTCCTGCACTTCACCTTCGGTGATCGGCACGTGGGCGATGATGGTCTTGCCAATGTTCGCCTGCCAGATGCGCACGGTGGCAACGCCGTTTTGCGGAATACGCGCCGGGTCGACCAGGCCGCTGCTGATGGCGAACGAACCTACGGCAGCCGACAGGTTGCCGCAGTTGCCGCTCCAGTCGACGAAGGCCTTGTCGATGCTGACCTGGCCGAACAGGTAGTCGACATCGTGTTCGGGCTTGATGCTGGGCGACAGGATCACGGTCTTGCTGGTACTGGATGTGGCGCCGCCCATGCCGTCGATCTGCTTGCCGTAGGGGTCGGGGCTACCGATTACCCGCAGCAGCAGCGCATCGCGCGCCGGGCCGGGGACCTGCGCCTGCTCGGGCAGGTCTTGCAGGCGGAAGAACACGCCTTTGCTGGTGCCGCCACGGATGTAGGTGGCGGGGATTTTTACTTGCGGTACATGAGCCATGTTCAATTCCTGTGTTGCACGGCCCTCTGTGGGAGCAGGTTTACCCGCGAATACGCCCGACCAGACAACAATGTTGTACCTGCTGACGCTTTCGCGGGTGAACCCGCTCCCACAGGGACCGCGCTGATCTTGGTTAGGCGGTCGCTTCGAGGAAGTCCTGGGCAAAGCGCTGCAACACCCCACCCGCCTCGTAGATCGATACTTCCTCGGCGGTGTCCAGGCGGCAGGTCACCGGCACTTCCAGGCGCTCGCCATTGCTACGGGTCACCACCAGGGTCAAGTTCGCCCTTGGCGTACGCGCACCCAGAACGTCATACGTCTCACTACCGTCCAGGCCCAGGGTCTTGCGGTCGGTGCCTGGCTTGAACTCCAGCGGCAGCACGCCCATGCCCACCAGGTTGGTGCGGTGAATGCGCTCGAAGCCTTCGGCAACGATAGCCTCGACACCCGCCAGGCGCACGCCCTTGGCCGCCCAGTCGCGAGACGAGCCCTGGCCGTAGTCGGCGCCAGCAACGATGATCAGCGGCTGCTTGCGCTCCATGTACGTCTCGATCGCCTCCCACATGCGGGTGACCTTGCCTTCCGGCTCGATACGCGCAAGCGAGCCCTGCTTCACGCTGCCGTCTTCCTCGCGCACCATTTCGTTGAACAGCTTGGGGTTGGCGAAGGTGGCGCGCTGGGCGGTCAGGTGGTCGCCACGGTGGGTGGCGTAGGAGTTGAAGTCCTCTTCCGGCAAGCCCATTTTTGCCAGGTATTCGCCGGCAGCACTGTCGAGCATGATGGCGTTGGACGGCGACAGGTGGTCGGTGGTGATGTTGTCCGGCAGCACCGCCAGCGGGCGCATGCCACGCAGGGTGCGCTCACCGGCCAGGGCACCTTCCCAGTAGGGCGGGCGACGGATGTAGGTGCTCATCGGGCGCCAGTCGTACAGCGGCGCCACCTTCGGCCCACGGTCTTCCTCGATGGCGAACATCGGGATGTACACCTTGCGGAACTGCTCTGGCTTGACCGCAGCACGCACCACAGCGTCGATTTCTTCATCGCTGGGCCAGATGTCCTTGAGGCGGATTTCCTTGCCATCGACCACGCCCAGCACATCCTTCTCGATGTCGAAGCGGATGGTACCGGCAATGGCGTAGGCCACCACCAACGGCGGCGAAGCCAGGAACGCCTGCTTGGCATACGGGTGAATACGCCCGTCGAAGTTGCGGTTGCCCGACAGCACGGCGGTGGCGTACAAGTCGCGGTCGATGATCTCTTGCTGGATGGCCGGGTCGAGTGCGCCCGACATGCCGTTGCAAGTGGTGCAGGCGAAGGCGACGATGCCAAAGCCGAGCTGCTCCAGCTCCTTCTCCAGGCCGGCCTCTTGCAGGTACAGCTGCACGGCCTTGGAGCCTGGCGCCAGCGATGACTTGACCCACGGCTTGCGAGCCAGGCCCAGCTTGTTGGCATTGCGCGCCATGAGGCCGGCGGCAATCACGTTGCGCGGGTTGCTGGTGTTGGTGCAGCTGGTGATAGCGGCAATGATCACCGCGCCGTCAGGCATCTGACCTGGTACATCTTCCCAGTTACCGGCAATGCCTTTGGCTGCCAGGTCGCTGGTGGCAACGCGGGCATGCGGGTTGGACGGGCCTGCCATGTTGCGTACCACGCCCGACAGGTCGAAGCTCAGGGTGCGCTCGTAGACGGCGCCGCTCAGGCTGTCAGCCCACAGGCCGGTCGCCTTGGCGTAGGTTTCCACCAGCTTGACCTGCTGCTCTTCACGGCCGGTCAGGCGCAGGTAGTCGATGGTCTGCTGGTCGATGGCGAACATCGCTGCAGTAGCGCCGTATTCCGGGGCCATGTTGGAGATGGTGGCGCGGTCGCCCAGGGTCAGGGCGCGGGCACCCTCGCCGTGGAACTCAAGGTACGCGCCAACGACTTTCTGCTTGCGCAGGAACTCGGTCAGGGCCAGCACCAGGTCGGTAGCGGTGATGTTCGGTGCCAGCTTGCCGGTCAGCTCGACACCGACGATTTCCGGCAGGCGCATCCACGAAGCGCGCCCGAGCATCACGTTTTCCGCTTCCAGCCCACCGACGCCGATGGCAATCACGCCCAAGGCGTCGACATGTGGCGTGTGGCTGTCGGTACCAACACAGGTATCCGGGTAGGCCACGCCACGGTCGTTGTGGATGACCGGCGACATCTTCTCCAGGTTGATCTGGTGCATGATGCCGTTGCCCGGCTGGATCACGTCGACGTTCTTGAAGGCCTTCTTGGTCCAGTTGATGAAGTGGAAGCGGTCTTCGTTGCGGCGGTCCTCGATGGCACGGTTCTTTTCGAACGCCTGTGGGTCAAAACCACCACACTCGACGGCCAGCGAGTGGTCGACGATCAGCTGCACCGGCACCACCGGGTTGACGGCGGCCGGGTCACCGCCTTTGTCGGCAATGGCATCACGCAGGCCGGCCAGGTCGACCAGCGCTGTCTGGCCGAGAATGTCGTGGCACACCACGCGGGCCGGGAACCACGGGAAGTCGAGGTCGCGCTGGCGCTCGATCAGCTGGCCCAGCGAGGCATTGAGGGTGGCCGGGTCACAGCGGCGCACGAGGTTTTCGGCGAGCACGCGGGAGGTGTATGGCAGGCCGTCGTAGGCGCCGGGCTTGATCGCCTCGACCGCCGCACGGGCATCGAAGTAGTCCAGGTCGGTGCCTGGCAGGTGCTTGCGGTATGCAGTGTTCATAATGGAGTCAGGCTCGGTCACAGGGTTCGGAAGGTTTCGCCGGCCCTGTGGGAGCGGGCATGCCCGCGAATGCGTCAGCAGGTGCAAAACGGTTGCCAGTACGGACGCATTCGCGGGCACGCCCGCTCCCACAGGGGAAACGGGCTGCCTCTCTATATCTATTCAGCGCTGTTCGATCGGTACGAACTGGCGCTGCTCGACGCCGACATACTCGGCACTCGGGCGGATGATGCGGTTGTTGGCGCGCTGCTCAAAGACGTGCGCCGCCCAGCCGGTCAGACGCGAGCAAACGAAGATCGGGGTGAACAGCTTGGTCGGGATGCCCATGAAGTGATACGCCGAGGCATGGTAGAAGTCGGCGTTGGGGAACAGGCGCTTCTGCTCCCACATGGTCTTGTCGATGGCTTCGGACACCGGGTACAGCACCGTGTCGCCCACTTCGTCGGCCAACTGCTTCGACCAGCCCTTGATCACCTCGTTGCGCGGGTCGGACTCTTTGTAGATGGCATGGCCAAAGCCCATGATCTTGTCCTTGCGCTCAAGCATGCGCAGCAGCTCGGCGGTGGCGTCCTGCGGGCTCTGGAAACGCTCGATCAGCTCCATTGCCGCCTCGTTGGCCCCGCCGTGCAGCGGGCCGCGCAGCGAGCCGATGGCAGCGGTGACGCAGGAGTACAGGTCGGACAGGGTCGAGGCGCAGACGCGGGCGGTGAAGGTAGAGGCGTTGAACTCATGCTCGGCGTACAGGATCAGCGACACGTTCATTACCTTGACGTGCAACTCGCTCGGCTTCTTGCCGTGCAGCAGGTGCAGGAAGTGGCCGCCGAGGGTGTCTTCGTCACTGGTGCAATCGATGCGCACGCCATGATGGGTGAAGCGGTACCAGTAGCACATCACAGCCGGGAACAGCGCCAGCAAGCGGTCGGTCTTGTCGCGCTGGGCTTCGAAGGTAAGTTCGGGCTCCAGCGTGCCCAGCACCGAGCAACCGGTGCGCATCACGTCCATCGGATGGGCGTCACGCGGGATGCGCTCCAGCACTTCCTTCAGCGCTTGCGGCAGGTCACGCAGGCCCTTGAGCTTACGCTTGTAGTCCGCCAGTTCGGCCTTGGTTGGCAGCTCGCCGTACAGCAGCAGGTAAGCGACTTCTTCGAATTCGGCACCGGCTGCCAGGTCGCGCACGTCGTAACCGCGGTAGGTGAGTCCGGCACCTGCCTGGCCCACTGTCGACAGTGCGGTCTGGCCGGCCACCTGACCGCGCAGGCCTGCGCCACTGAGTACTTTCGCTTCGGCCATGGTGTTTCTCCTTTCTTGAATTTGTTATGGATTTTTTCTGGCTAATTCGGGGTGTTGCTCAGCCCTTTTTCTGGGCAAACAGCGCGTCGAGGCTCTGCTCGAAGGCGTGGTAACCAATGGCATCGTAGAGCTCCATGCGGGTTTGCATGGTGTCGATCACGTTTTTCTGCGTGCCGTCGCGGCGCAGTGCGGTGTACACGTTTTCGGCCGCCTTGTTCATGGCGCGGAAGGCCGACAGCGGGTACAGCACCAGCGAAACGTCGACCGAGGCCAGCTCTTCAGTGGTATACAGCGGCGTGGCACCGAATTCGGTGATGTTGGCCAGGATCGGCGCCTTCACCCGATCAGCGAAGGTCTTGTACATCTGCAGTTCGGTGATGGCCTCCGGGAAGATCATGTCGGCGCCGGCCTCGATGCACGCCTCTGCGCGATCAAGGGCAGCGTTCAAGCCTTCGACGGCCAGGGCGTCGGTACGCGCCATGATCACAAAGCTGTCGTCGCTGCGGGCATCGACGGCGGCCTTGATGCGGTCGACCATTTCCTGCTGGCTGACGATTTCCTTGTTCGGGCGATGCCCGCAGCGCTTGGCGCCCACCTGGTCCTCGATATGGATGGCGGCAGCGCCAAACTTGCTCATGGAACGCACAGTGCGGGCAACGTTGAAGGCCGAAGCACCGAAGCCGGTATCGACATCCACCAGCAGTGGCAAGTCGCAGACGTCAGTGATGCGGCGCACGTCGGTGAGTACGTCGTCCAGGCCAGTAATGCCCAGGTCCGGCAGGCCCAGCGAGCCCGCGGCCACACCGCCACCGGACAGGTAGATGGCCTTGAAGCCGGCGCGCTTGGCCAGCAGGGCGTGGTTGGCATTGATGGCGCCAACCACTTGCAGCGGGCGTTCAGCGGCAACGGCATCGCGAAAACGCTGACCGGGGGTGCTCTTCACAGTCATTTCTCACCTCGTGGGCTGTTGTTGTGGGCGTCCAGGTAATGACGCTCGATATTGCGCTTGGACGCGCCGATATGGCGGCGCATCAGGAGTTCGGCCAGCTCGCCGTCACGGTCGGCGATGGCGTCGAGAATACGGTGGTGCTCGGCAAAGGCCTGGCGCGGCCGGTTGGGCGTGGCCGAGAACTGGATGCGGTACATGCGCACCAACTGGTACAGCTCGCCGCACAGCATCTTGACCAGGGTCTGGTTGCCGCTGCCCTGGATGATCCGGTAGTGGAAGTCGTAGTCACCTTCCTGCTGGTAGTAACCCAGGCCGGCCTGGAACGCAGCGTCGCGCTCGTGGGTGTCGAGCACCCGGCGCAGTTCGTCGATATCGGCCTGGCTCATGCGCTCGGCGGCCAGGCGGCAGGCCATGCCCTCCAGCGACTCACGAATTTCGTAAAGCTCGATCAGCTCGGCGTGGTTGAGCGAAACCACCCGCGCGCCCACATGCGGTACGCGCACCAGCAGGCGCTGCCCCTCCAGGCGATGGATGGCCTCGCGCAGCGGCCCACGGCTAATGCCATAGGTGCGCGCCAGCTCCGGCTCGGAAATCTTGCTGCCGGGGGCGATGTCACCCTTGACGATGGCCGCCTGGATGCGTCGGAAGACGTTTTCGGACAAGGTTTCCGTTTCGTCTGCCAGCACCGCATCGGGGGTGGAAAGGTCTTGCATATTGTCGACACCTTGAAAATCTCTTCGCCATAAATTAGCGAACAGAGCCCTTCAAGTCAAAGACACAATCAACATTGTCGACAATCGCCTAAGAACGAACTAACGCTGGCAATGCGCTGTCAGATCGCGCACCGCTGGCGTCAAGACGTCGGCGTGATAGAATGCCGCGCCTCCGATGGAGTATGGATAGCCTGTCTGTCATCCATTCATGCTTGTTGACAGATGAACGAGGAAGCTTGCGCAGTAGTTGCCAGTCGCCTTGCCCCGAACCTTGCACAGTACCGCGCCAGGAATATGAGACTTACACCCGTTTTATTGCTGCTATGCCTCACCCTGCTGCCGGCCCTTGGCCAGGCGGCGGGCAAGACCGTGTACGGTCTCAACGAATATGCCCGCCTGGGCGATCTGGACCTGGAAGTGGCCGCCAAGCTCGACACCGGTGCCAAGACCGCCTCGCTCAGTGCCCGCGACATCAAGCGTTTCAAACGTAACGGCGAAAGCTGGGTGCGCTTCTACCTCGCCATCGATGCCGCCCACTCGCACCCGATCGAACGCCCGCTGGCACGCGTGAGCAAGATCAAGCGCCGCGCCGGCGACTACGATGCAGAGTCAGGCAAGGCCTACACGGCCCGCCCGGTCATCGAACTTGAAATCTGCATGGGCCAGGCCATGCGCACCATCGAAGTCAACCTCACCGACCGCAGCGCCTTCCAGTTCCCGCTGTTGATTGGCTCCGAGGCGCTCAAGCACTTCGACGCGCTGGTTGACCCAAGCCTTAAATACGCGGCCGGCAAACCTGCCTGTGCCACCGACGCTCCCAAAGCAGAGTAATCCCGATGCGCTCTCTTACCCTCCATCTGAAAGTCCTGATCACCGTACTGGTGCTATTGGGCGTGGCGGTCACGGCTTATCAGATCTTCTTCCTCGGCATCCCGGTGACCGAGGATGAAACCGACGACCTGTGGAACATCGACGCCAAGGTCGAGTTCGTCGCCAGCACCAAGGACCCGGTGAAGATCCAGATGTTCGTGCCGCCGTTGAACCGCGACTACGTCAGCCTCAACGAGAGCTTCATCTCCAACAACTACGGGGTCAGCGTCAACCGTGCCGACGGCAACCGCAAGGTGACCTGGTCGGCCCGCCGGGCCAACGGCAACCAGACCCTCTACTACCGCCTGGTGCTGACCAAGCGCTACAGCAACGAAAAAACCACGGTAAAAGGCCCGACCTTCCGTGACAGCCTGGCCATCGAAGGCCCCGAGAAAATCGCCGCCGAAGCACTGATGGCACCGATCCGCCAGCATTCGGCCGACGTCGAGACGTTTGTCAGCGAGACCATCAAGCGGGTCAACAACCTCAACGACGACAACGTCAAGCTGCTGCTGGCCGGTGACACTTCGCCGATGAAGAAGGCCCAGGTCATCGACCTGCTGCTGTCGATCGCCCACGTACCGATGGAGAAGGTGCACACCATCCGCCTGGTGGCCGACACCCCGCAAACGCCGGAATTGTGGCTGCGCAGCTTCAACGGCACAGACTGGCTGTACTTCAACCCGGATACCGGCGAGCAGGGCCTGCCCAGCGACCGCCTGCTGTGGTGGACCGGTGATGACAACCTGATCACCGTCGACGGCGGCAAGAAAGCCAATGTCACCTTCAGCATGAACAACAGCGAGATGAACGCCATCCGCCTGGCCAAGCTGACCGACGAGAATACCGACGCCGACTTCCTTGAGTACTCGCTATACAGCCTGCCGCTGCAAACCCAGCAAACCTTCATGATCATGGTAATGATCCCGATCGGCGTGCTGGTGATCCTGGTGCTGCGCAACCTGATCGGCCTGCAGACCCTGGGTACCTTCACCCCGGTACTGATCGCCCTGGCCTTCCGCGAGACCCAACTGGGCTTCGGCATCGTGCTGTTCACGGTGATCACGGCACTGGGGCTGTCGCTGCGCTCTTACCTGGAACACCTCAAGTTGCAGATGCTGCCGCGGCTGTCGGTGGTGCTGACCTTCGTCGTGGTGCTGATCGCCGCCATCAGCCTGTTCAGCCACAAGCTGGGCCTTGAGCGCGGATTGTCGGTGGCACTGTTCCCGATGGTGATCCTGACCATGACCATCGAACGCCTGTCGATCACCTGGGAAGAACGTGGCGGTGGCCATGCCATGAAAGTGGCCATCGGCACCCTGTTTGCCGCTTCGGTCGCGCACCTGCTGATGATGGTGCCGGAGCTGGTGTACTTCGTGTTCACCTTCCCGGCCGTACTGCTGATCCTGGTGGGCTTCATGCTGGCGATGGGCCGCTACCGTGGCTACCGCCTGACCGAGCTCGTGCGCTTCAAGGCATTCCTGAAGAAGGCTGACGCCTGATGTTTGGCTTGATCAAGACGTGGAAAGCCCTGGAGGCCCGGGGCATCATGGGTATCAACCGGCGCAACGCGGACTACGTGTTGAAGTACAACAAGCGCCACTTGTACCCGATTGTCGACGACAAGATCATCACCAAGGAGCGCGCCCTGGCGGCCGGTATCCATGTGCCGGAAATGTACGGCATCATCGAAACCGAGAAAGAAATCGAGAAGCTCGACCAGATCATTGGCGGGCGCAGCGATTTCGTCATCAAGCCGGCGCAAGGCGCTGGCGGTGACGGCATCCTGGTGATTGCCGACCGCTTCGAGGACCGCTACCGCACGGTGTCCGGCAAGATCATCAGCCATGAGGAAATCGAGCACCAGATCTCGAGCATCCTCACCGGCCTGTACTCGCTGGGCGGCCACCGCGACCGTGCGCTGATCGAGTACCGGGTCACGCCTGACCAGATCTTCAAGAGCATCAGCTACGAAGGCGTACCGGACATCCGCATCATCGTGCTGATGGGCTACCCGGTCATGGCCATGCTGCGCTTGCCGACCCGCCAGTCCGGCGGCAAGGCCAACCTGCACCAGGGCGCTATCGGCGTGGGCGTCGACCTCGCCACCGGCGTGACCCTGCGCGGCACCTGGCTGAACAACATCATCAGCAAGCACCCGGACACCACCAACGCCGTGGACGGCGTGCAGTTGCCGAACTGGGACGGCTTCATGAAGCTGGCTGCCGGCTGTTACGAGCTGTGCGGGCTGGGTTATATCGGTGTGGACATGGTGCTGGACCAGGAGAAAGGCCCGCTGATCCTGGAACTGAACGCCCGCCCCGGCCTGAATATCCAGATTGCCAACGACTGCGGCCTGACCCAGCGTACCCACGCCATCGAGGCACACATCGAAGCGCTGGCCAAGGATGGTATTACCGAAGATGCCGAACAGCGCGTTCGGGTAGCGCAAGGGTTGTTCGGGCATGTGCCCAACCGCTGAAATAGCGGGGCTGCTGCGCAGCCCATCGCCGGCAAGCCAGCTCCCACAGGTGTAGTGCATCTCTCAAGATCGCGCAGTCCCTGTGGGAGCTGGCTTGCCGGCGATGGGCCGCAAAGCGGCCCCTGCATTAAACGCAATGTTGAATGTCGCGCCCAGTGCTAGGCGCTTTTCCTACACAGGTCTACAATCGCCCTCCTCGCTTTTACATCGCCGTCCACACTGATGCCGACCTGTACGCTGCACGCCCTGCCCTACCAGCCCGACCCTGCTGCCTATTTCGCCCGCCTGCGCCAGGCCCCCGGCGCGATTCTGCTCGACAGCGCCCGCCCCGGTGCCGAACGCGGTCGCTTCGACCTGCTCAGCGCCTGGCCCCTACAACAGTTGCAAGCACAAGCCGATGAAGGCGGCCGCGTGTTCCTCCAGCGCCTGCGCGCCAGCCTGGCACAACTGGGCCATGCCGACGTGCCCGATGGCGTAGAGGTGCCCTTTGCCGGCGGGCTGATCGGCTACCTGAGCTACGACTTCGGCCGCCGCCTGGAGCACCTGCCAAGCCTGGCCGTGGACGACCTCGGCCTGCCCGACGCGCAGCTGGGGCTGTATGCCTGGGCACTGGTCAGCGACCACCAGCACGGCACCAGCCAGCTGGTCTTTCACCCGAGCCTGGCAAGCGAGGAGCGAGAGCGCCTGATCAGCCTGTTCGAAGGCGGTAGCAACGCAGCAACCGGCGCTTTCCAGTTGCTCGCGCCAATGGCCGGTGACCTACAGCCGCAGCAGTACGAAGCCGCTTTCAACCAGGTACAACGCTACATCCAGGCCGGCGACTGCTACCAGATCAACCTGACTCAACGCTTCCGCGCCCCCTGCCAAGGCGACCCGTGGCGCGCCTACCAGGCGCTACGCCAGGCCTGCCCTACGCCGTTTTCCGGCTACCAGCAACTGGCCGATGGCAGTGCCCTGCTGAGCTTTTCGCCCGAGCGTTTCATCCGCGTCAGCCAAGGCCAGGTGGAAACCCGGCCGATCAAGGGCACCCGCCCGCGCGCCAGCGACCCGCTTGAAGACCAGCGCAATGCCGATGAGCTGCTGTGCAGTCCCAAGGACCGCTCGGAAAACCTGATGATCGTCGACCTGCTGCGCAACGACCTCGGGCGCACCTGTCAGATCGGTTCGGTAAGGGTACCGGAGCTGTTCAGCCTGGAAAGCTACCCCAACGTGCACCACCTGGTCAGCAGCGTCACCGGCCAGCTGGCCAGCGACAAGGATGCGCTGGACCTGATCGGCGACAGCTTCCCCGGCGGCTCGATCACGGGCGCGCCGAAGATCCGCGCCATGCAGATCATCGACGAACTGGAACCGGCACGCCGGGCGCTGTACTGCGGCTCGCTGCTGTATGTGGACGTGCGCGGGGAAATGGACAGTTCAATTGCCATTCGCAGCCTGCTGGTCAAGGACGGCCAGGTCAGTTGCTGGGGCGGCGGCGCGGTGGTGGCCGACTCCGAGTGGCAGGCTGAATATGAAGAGTCGATCGCCAAAGTGCGGGTACTGATGGAGACCTTGCAGGGCTTGTGAGTCCGTCTAGCCCGCGTTTTTTTGTTACCATCACCTTACTACGAGCGCACAGCGCCACAGCCAAGATGGAAACCGCCTGATGAGCCAACCCTTCGACGTCGCCGCCCTGGCCGCGACCTATGCCAACAAGTCCCCGCAGGACATCCTCAAGCTCGCCTTCGAGCATTTTGGTGATGACCTGTGGATCTCCTTCAGCGGCGCCGAGGACGTGGTGCTGGTCGACATGGCCTGGAAGCTGAACAAGCAAGTCAAGGTGTTCAGCCTCGACACCGGTCGCCTGCACCCGGAGACCTACCGGTTCATCGACCAGGTGCGCGAGCAGTACAACCTGCCGATTGAAATCCTCAGCGCAGACCGTGACAAGCTCGACCCGTTCGTCAAGGAAAAGGGCCTGTTCAGCTTCTACAAGGATGGCCACGGCGAGTGCTGCGGGATCCGCAAGATCGAGCCGCTGCGGCGCAAGCTTGCCACCGTGAGCGCCTGGGCCACCGGCCAGCGCCGCGACCAGAGCCCGGGCACCCGCAGCCAGGTGGCGGCACTGGAAATCGACGGCGCATTTTCCACGCCCGAGCGCACCCTGTACAAGTTCAACCCGCTGGCACAAATGAGCAGCGCGGAAGTGTGGGGTTATATCCGCATGCTGGAGCTGCCGTACAACAGCCTGCATGAGCGCGGCTTCATCAGCATTGGCTGCGAGCCTTGCACCCGGCCGGTGTTGCCGAACCAGCATGAGCGTGAAGGGCGCTGGTGGTGGGAAGAGTCGACGCAGAAAGAATGCGGGTTGCACGCGGGCAACCTCATCAGCAAGGCTTAAGATAGCCAGGGCTGTTTCACAGCCCAATCGCGACACAAGGCCGCTCCTTGTATCTCGACTTTCGCCTCTCAAAAGGCGAAAGTTCTCGACTGATCATCGAGGGAAGGCCTTGAAGCCGAGC